>WHTT01000026.1 GCA_009377605.1 Luteitalea sp. | reverse complement strand
CTGCAGGCCGATGTGACCGACACGGGCTCCTGGCAGAATCTCCAGCACGGCGTCCACCATCCCCAGGCCGGCCCGGAGCACGGGGACGACAACAATGTCCGCGCCGACGCGACGCCCTGGGGCTGGCCCGAGCGGAGTGGTGACCGTCACCGGACGGGTCGGCAGATCGCAGGTCGCCTCCGCGGCGAGCAACAGGCTCATGCGGCGCGCCATCTGTCGAAAGACGTCGGGCGGCGTGCTGCTGTCGCGCAGCACACAGAGGACGTCGTGGACGACCGGATGTTCGATGAGATGCACCGGCACGGGGAGGCACTATAGCAGAACCGCGCTTTGGAACGGCCTCCCTCGAGATCCCCACTGGAAGCTCGGCCTACATGCGCGTCATGCACCACGGTGGTCGTCATGCTGCCATCTAGGCTTCGGCATTACTATGAGCAGATGCTGCGACGATCCATCGTCCTTCTTGCCTGCATTGCCCTAGCAGCGGTGTTCGCGCACGCTGTCCTCCAGACCACACCTCACGCCCAAACGGGCCAATCGAGCATCTCGCTCATTGTCAGCGGCGGGACCGTTGTGACGATGGACGAGGAGCGCCGCGTGCTGGCACCTGGCGCGGTGGCCATCGACGATGGTGCAATCGTCCTCGTGGATACGCCGGCCCGTGTGGACGCGCGGTTTCGCGCAGCCACGCGCATCGATGCCAGTAATCACATTGTCCTGCCCGGGCTCATCAACACGCACACACACGCCCCGATGGTGCTCTTCCGCGGCCTAGCCGACGACCTGGTGCTCATGGACTGGTTGCAGAAATATATCTTTCCGGCTGAGGCCAAGGCGGTGTCACCAGAGTTCGTCCGCGTGGGCACGGAGCTGGCCGCGCTCGAGATGATCCAGTCCGGCACCACGACGTTTGCCGACATGTACTACTTCGAGGAGGAGATTGCGGCCGCGGTCAAGCGGGCGGGCCTCCGTGGCGTTCTCGGCCAGACCATCATTGGGTTTCCAGCCCCGGACGCGCCAACGCCGAAAGCGGGGCTGGAGCGCACCGAGCGGTTCGTGGAGGAATGGAAGCAAGACTCGATCGTCACGCCCGCAGTCGCACCGCACGCGCTCTACACCAATGACGGGAAGACGCTCACGGCCGCACGCGATCTCGCCCGCGAACATCAGGTGCCGCTCCTCATCCACATGGCCGAAGCGGAGTCGGAGGTCGAGAGCGCCCGCGAAAAGTATCAAACGTCACCTGTCGGCTATCTTGCGTCGATTGGCTTCCTCGGCCCGAACGTTCTCGCCGCGCATTGTATCTGGCTTACCGATGAGGACATTCGGACGGCGGCAGCTGCCGACATCGGCTGCTCGCATAATCCCGAGAGCAACATGAAGCTGGCGGCCGGTACCGCACCCGTACCAACGATGCTGCGCGAAGGTCTGCTGGTGGGCCTCGGCACCGACGGTGCGGCGAGCAACAACGATCTCGACATGTTCGAAGCCATGCGTCTCGCGGCGTTCCTGCACAAGAGCACCACGCGGGATCCGAGCGCCGTCCCTGCGGGCGTCGCGCTGGAGATGGCAACGATTGGTGGCGCGCGCGCTCTCCACATGGCGGATCGTATTGGCTCGCTGGAGGTCGGAAAGCGCGCCGACCTGATTGCCGTGTCTACCGCCTCGGCACGGGCAACGCCGCTCTATGATCCGATCTCGCATCTCGTGTACGTGGCAAAGGGCACAGACGTCCGCACGACAATCGTCGACGGCCAGATATTGATGCGCGACGGGAAGGTGGCAACCCTCGACGAGTCGCAGGTGATCGCCGCGGCGCAGCGGATTGCCGAAAAGGTCAGGGCCATTACGAAGCCGTAGCACCTAGCCACCAACTCGAGACTCAGAGCTCACGACTGGCAGAGATGTCAAGTGGACTCCTCGTCGAGCGCCGCGATGTACGGCAGCTGGCGGAACTTCTGGTCGAAGTCCAGCCCGTAGCCAACCACGAACCGATCCTCGATTTCAAAGCCGATATACTCGACCTTGACCTCGACGCGTCGGCGCGACGGTTTGCTGAGCAGGCATGCCGTGCGGAGGGAGCGCGGCGCCCGCGCACGAAGAATGTCTTGCAGATACGTGATTGTGAGGCCGGTGTCGACGATATCCTCGATGACGATCACGTCGCGGCCCGCAATGGGTGTATCGAGATCCTTGAGCAGCTTCACCTCACCCGAGGAGTCGGTGCTCTGAGCGTAGCTCGAGAGCGCGATGAAGTCGAGAGTGATTGGCCGCGTCATGGTGCGGACGAGATCCGTGAGGAACATCACGCCGCCCTTCAGCACGCAGATCAAGTGGAGGGTGTCGGCGTGCGCGTAGTCCTGCTCGATTTGGGCCGCCAGCTCTTGGATCCGTTGCCGGATTTGGTCGGCCGAGAGCAGAATGGTGGACGCCGTGGGCGGGGTCATGGCCGTCGCTGCGAAGCACAGTGCTCCGTGACGGGACACTAGCACAAAATGAAGCGGTTTGAGATCATCACCGAGGCGGACGCGCGGATGCTGGAGATGGGCGGCACCGTGGAGCTCGTCGCTGGCGGGCACATCACGCCGCTGGCCCGTGACACCCTGCGCGCGCGCCGCGTCACCGTCGTCTCGGCGGACGCGCGCGAGGAGGCGGCACGAGCGTTCGCGCCGCCCGCGGAGCTGCGGACGCTCGTCGTAGCCAGCGATCATACGGGCATCGAGCTGCGGGCGCAGCTCGTCCGACACCTGCGGCGTCGCGGCTTGGCAGTACGCGAGACAGGTGCAGAGTCGCGCGATCCGGTGGACTATCCTGACGTGGCCGCCGAGGCGGCTCGGATGGTGGCGCGTGGCGAGGTGGAGGGAGGGATCGTGGTCGATGGGGCAGGACTCGGCTCGGCCATTGCTGCAAACAAGATTCCAGGCGTGCGCGCCGCGGCGTGTCACACGCCCACGTTGGCGCGATATGCGCGTGAGCACAACGGCGTGAACGTGATCACCCTGGGTGCGACGCTGCTCACCGCAGACGAGGCAATTGTCATCGTCGAGGCCTGGCTTGCCGCGCGCATGACCGAGCCGCGCTACATTCGACGTCTCACGAAGATCCATGCGCTGGAGGTAGGGAACAATCAGTGACGAGTGACGAGCCGGCACACGAGACGCCGCGGGCTACCGGCACAGTCCATCGTCAGCCCGAAACGTAAGATCTACCTCCACTCGTTACTCGTCACTCGTCACTACTGAATGATGCAGATAGACCGCCTTGTCGAAGTCGTCACCGAAGAAGTGCTGAGGGCCACCCGGGAAGGGCCGGCCCTGGATCGGTGTGCTTGCCACGCGGTGCTCTACGAATGCTGCCCGGACCGCGTGCGTGGGGTGCTGGATGCGGGTGCCACGCGCCTGGGCTTGCGCGCGTCTGGCGGCCCAGCCGGCGACGTTGCCGTGCTGATCGACCACACGTTGCTCAAGCCGGACGCGACGCGTGTTGAGATCGAGACACACTGCCGTGAAGCAATCGACTATCGCTTCGCGACGGTGTGCCTCAATCCGTGTTGGGTGAAGGGGGCATCCCGGATGGTGCGCCCGCACGGCGTGGGCGTCTGCGCGGTCGTCGGCTTCCCGCTTGGCGCGACAGTTGCGGACGTCAAGCACTATGAGACACAACGCGTGATTTTCGACGGCGCCACGGAGGTTGACATGGTCATCAATATTGGTGCCCTCAAGTCCGACGACCTGCGCACCGTGGAACGGGACATCGAGGCAGTGACCTCCCCGTGTCGTGACTCTGGCATCATCAGCAAAGTGATAATCGAGGCGGCGCTTCTCACCGATGAAGAGAAGGTTGCCGCCTGCACGGTCGCCAAGGCCGCAGGCGCAGACTTCGTCAAGACTTCGACCGGGTTCTCCAAGGGCGGTGCGACCGTGGCCGATGTTGCGCTCATGCGGCGCGTCGTCGGCGCCGACATGGGAGTGAAGGCCGCGGGAGGCGTGCGCGACCTGGGGAGCGTTCGTCAGATGGTCGAGGCTGGCGCCACCCGCATCGGCGCCAGCGCGGGCGTGCGCATCGTCCAGGAAGCCCGCGGCGACGCCACGCCGGCCGCCGCTTCCAGCTCGTACTGAAAAGGAACCGGGTACCTTTTCGGTGCCGAAAAGGTACCCGGTTCCTTTTTCACAGCGTCGGAACGCGTCCGTCAAGGAAGGCGGCTAGCTCATCGGGAGCGAACTGCAGGCCCACGTAGAAGGTGCCGAACTCGCCATAGTCGGCGCTGGCTTCGTCGAAGCGCATTTCGTACACCAGGCGCTTGAAGACGAGCGGGTCGTCTGCGAACAGGTCCACGCCCCACTCCCAGTCGTCGAAGCCAATCGAGCCCGAGATGATCTGGGTGACCTGCCCGGCATAGCGGCGCCCAATGGAGCCGTGCTCACGCATCATCAGCGCCCGGCGCACGAACGGCGTGGTGTACCAGTTCTTCTGCTCGCCGCGTCGCTTGCTCATCGGGTAGAAGCAGACGTAGCGCCGCCGCGGCAGCTCGGGCATGAGGCGGCTCGCGACACGCGGCCGTTGCCCAGCGATCTCAGCCGCAAATGCCTGGTCGTATTCGTCGGTCTCCGGGCTCAACCCGCGTGCGACGAGCTGCTCGTGGACCTTTGCCGTCATCTCGTACATGCCAAGCTCTACGACCGACACGTACGACGTCGAGGCCTCGAGGAAGCGCGCGAGATGGAGTCGTGAAACGGCGAGCTCGACCGCCAGCAACGCGTCGAATGTCTGGCGGCAGTGGATCAGCATCAGGTCGCCCTTGTGGCCGAGCAGGGCGGCCGGGATGGTGCCGCCTTCTCCGCCCGACGACAGCGTCTTCAAGCAGGCGACCGCCTCATCGGCGGCGTCTCGGCGTTCATCCGCCGAGGCCGCGCGCCATGCCGGCCAATCGAAACGGAACATCTGATGCAGAACGCTCCAACCTTCGAGCGTCGCGGGGACGGTCGGATGCGACACGTGTTCAGTCCTTCGCCGGGTGCTTTTCGGCGTCGAGGCGGGCCCGCGGCTCTCGCTGCTGCAGCTCACTCAGCAGGCGCGTCGCCTCGCCCAGGTGAATGGTACGTTGCGGGAACGGGATCTCGATTCCCTGCGCGTCGAACGCCTTCTTGAGCAGGCGGCGGAACTCGCGTGCGACGTCCCATTGGCGCAGCGGCAGCGTCTTGATGCGTGCCTTGATGACGATCTCCGACGGGCCGAATGCATCGACGCCGAAGACTTCTATTGGTGCGAGTATCTTCGGTGCGAACGCGATATCCTGCATCAACTGTTCACCGACCTCTTTGATGACCCGAGTCACGTTGTCCGGATCTTCCTTGTAAGCGACGCCGATATCGAGCACGGCGTACGAGAAGTCTTTCGTCATGTTTGCGAGCGTGTTGATGCTTCCATTGGGAAAGATGTGGACCGTGCCTGCCAAATCGCGGAGCACAATCGTCCTCAGCGTAAGCGACTCGACGACACCACCCGTGCCGTTGATGGCGGCCACGTCTCCCACGCGTACTTGGTTCTCGAGAATGAGGAAGACGCCGGCGATGATGTCCTTGACCAGTGTCTGCGCACCGAAGCCTATCGCGAGGCTGGCGACACCGGCGGTGTAGAGCGCCGGCATGATGTTGATGTTGAGCTGCTGCAGGATCATCAGCGCTCCGACAGCCGTCACGACGACCACGACGACATTGCGGACCAGATCGCCGATGGTCCGCGCGCGCTTGGCGCGCTCGACCATATCGAGCGTCGTCGCCTCACGCATCTCCTCTTCGAGACGCACCACTACGACCCCGACAATGCGAATGATCAGGTAGCCGAGTAACAGGATGAGGAGAATGCGCAGCCCGGTCACCATCAGCCAGTCGAGCAGGCGCCAGGGTGCCAGGCCGACGCTTCCCGTCTCCACGCCGAGCAGCCCGAGCGCGGGGGCGGCGAGCGCACAACCAACAATGACGAAGACGACGATCCGGACGAGGCGCGCCGGGCGGAGCAGGCTGCTCTGACGTGCGGCCTCCTGGCGAGGGCCCAGCACGCGCCTGAGGACGAACCGCACGGATCGGGCCGCCAGGTCAGCAATCACGTACGCGATCACGAAGGCCAGGGCAAGCCCAAGCGTCACCGCTACCCACGTTGGCAGGCCCTGGAACACTGGCGATGAGAGTGGGCTCATGGATCCAATTTCACAACGATTCGAACCGTGACGTAAGGTGCCGCAGCACGTGTGGCGCCGAGACGATGCGATGACCGGCGAGAGATCTCCGGCGGCGCCGTAGGCCACTAGCACGCGCTCCGCCACGAAATCGACGCGACAACCTATAGACTCGTGCTGGGATTCCCGATTCCAGCCTTCGCTCGCCTCCGGCGAGCTACGGCTAGGCAAGCCGTTTCCTGGTTCCTGATCCTACTTGATACGAACCTCACCTCGCCGCAGGCGCCGATAGAGCTCGAGGGCCTCCTGGAGGATCTTGACGGCCTCTTCGGGGCCCATGAAGTCTTCGACCACCACCTCTTTCTGCTCGAGCATCTTGTAGTCCTCGAAGAAGCGCTTGATCTCGCGCAGCGCGTGAGCGGGTAATTGCGAGTGGTTCGTGTAGTCCACAAAGGCGGGATCATGAACGCTCACGGCGAGAATCTTGTCGTCGAGTCCTTTCTCGTCACGCATCCGCATGGCGCCGATTGCACGGGCGTTGACGACTGTCAGAGGGTGCACCGGCTCCTGACCGAGCACGAGGGCATCGAGCGGGTCCATATCCTCACAAAACGTCCGCGGGATGAAGCCGTAGTTGGCTGGATAGTACACGGCGCTGTAGAGCACACGGTCCAGCCGCATGAGCCCTGCTTCCTTGTCGAGCTCGTACTTGTTCTTGCTTCCCATCGGCACTTCGATGACGACAGGGAAGTTCTTGGCGATGAGGTGATCGTCGACGTAGATGTCGTGCCACGGATGCATAGGCGACTAGTCTATCAAGCTGGGAGCTTGACCGTGGCTCGAGCGCCGCGGCCCGCAGGCCGATTTTCCAGGGTGACCGTGCCGCCGTGAGCTTCGGCGATCTGCTGACACAGCACCAGGCCGATGCCGGTGCCGCCTGGTTTGGTGGAGAAGAGCGGCACGAAGAGATTCGCGGGATTGGCGATGCCGGGGCCGTCGTCTTCGACCCACAGCTCGAAGACGGCCCGTCGGCCGATCGATCGGTCCCAGCTGACCCGCACACGACCGCCGGTCGTCGACGCGGCGTCGACCGCATTGCGAATCAGGTTGATGAGTAGCTGCTCGAGCTGATCGCCGTCCGCGCGGATCCGACAGCCCGGACCGGGGTGGACGTCGATTGGCATGCGTGTCTCGAGCCCGACGACGCGCTCGACGAATGGTCCGACATCGAGCGACGCCAGCTTGGGGGGCGGGAGCTTCGCGAGGCGGGCATACGCGCCCATGAATCGATTGAGCGCCTCGGCTCGCGTGCTGATCACCTGCAAGCCGCGGCAGGTGTCGTCTCGCCAGTCGGGTGGCAGCGAGTCTCGGGCGAGCAGGCTCGCCAGACTCATCGCGATGGATTTGATGGGGGCCAGTGAGTTGTTCAGCTCGTGGCCGATGACGCGAATCAGTCGCTGCCACGCTTGGCGTTCTTCTTCGCGGAGCGGCTGGCTCACGTCGCTCAAGACGAGGAGATGGTGGGGGAGGCCGTGCTGGCGAAAGGTGCTCGTCCGAATCTCCCAGCGTGCCCTGCCGCCCGGGAAGGAGAGCGCCCGGATGCGTGGTCCCTCTTCCTGCAAGGATTCCGCGAGCCCGAGCTCCGCGGCGTCTCGCTCGAGCAGCTCTCCCGCCGGCTTGCCGAGCAGATGCTCGCCCGCGCGGTTGACGAGCTGTAGTTGGGCGCGCTCATCGAAGGCGAACACCGCGACGTCGATCACCGCCATCACCTTCGTCAGCAGGGCCGTGGCTTCGACGGCATCGAGCCGCTGCGTCCTGAGCGTGTCTGCCAGCGTGTTGACCTCACGCGTGACCTCGGTCAGCGGGTCGTCCGACCGGCCACTGCGAGCGCGGAAAGAGAAGTCGCCCTCACGGAGGGCTTCGAGCAAGTTGGCCAGCGTTTGCAAGGGGGTGACGATGCGCGTGCGGAGAGCGCCCAGGCAGCCCAGGGAGACGATGAGGACGAGAATGGTGAGCGTCCACTGCGTACGTGGTGCGAAGTCGCCAGTCCAGAGCAGTGCGAGGGAGACGAGGACTCCAGGCGCGGCGGCCGCAACCGCGAGCACTGCAACGCGTTGATCGTGTCGAAGCTGGAGACGCCGCCGAGGCATCGAGAGGAAGAGCATGGCACGAGGGGAGGGTCGGTGCAAAGGGGGCAATAGGGATCAAGGGATCAAGGGATCAAGGGATCAAGGGATCTAGGGATCTAGGGATCTAGGGATCTAGGGATCTAGGGATCTAGGGATCTAGGGATGGCGGTGCAAACGACGGCGGTGTACATCGCGGCGACGTAGCTGCATCCGTCCTTGCAACCCCTCGACCGCTTGGCCCTGGCCCCTCGACCCCTTGGCTCCTTGACCCCCCTGCCCGCTGTGGCTAGCTCTGCTTGGGAACGCTGATGCCATAGCGTTGGAGGCGGCGATACAGCGCGCTGCGGCTGAGACCGAGATCGCGTGCGGCCCGGCTCACGTTGGCGCCGTAGCGGGCCATGGCCTTCTTGATGAGGAACGCTTCGACATCCTCGAGGTTCATGTCCTCGAGACGTCCGGCGCTCTCGCGGGAGCTCCGCAACCCAAGATCGACCGCTTTGATGAACGGACCTTGCGCCATCAGGACGGCGCGCTCGACGGCATGGTCGAGCTCGCGGACGTTGCCGGGCCACACGTGATCGAGCAGCGCTTGCATAGCGGTCGGGTCGAAGCCGGAGAGCGTCTTGCGATACCGGCGGCCGTGCTGCCCGAGAAAGTGATGCGCCAGCGCCGGGATGTCTTCGCGGCGGTCGCGCAGCGGCGGAACACGAATCTCGACCGTGTTGATGCGAAACAGCAAGTCCTGGCGGAAGCGCGCGCCTTCGACCTCCGCGTAGGGATCGGAGTTGGTGGCGGAAATGAGCCGGACGTCTACGCGCCGCGTCCGTGACGAGCCCAACCGTTCGAACTCGCCTATTTCAATCACGCGCAACAGCTTGGCCTGCTGGGCGAGCGGCACGTTGGCAATCTCGTCGAGAAACAGGGTGCCGCCATCGGCCAGCTCGAAGCGGCCGACGCGGTCGGCTTTCGCGTCGGTGAAGGCCCCGCGGACATGGCCGAACAGCTCGCTCTCGAAGACGCCTTCCGACACGCCGCCCGCGTTGACGGTCACCATGGACCGCTGGGCGCGCGGTGAGACGGCATGCAACGCACGGGCAACTACGCCCTTGCCGGTCCCGTTCTCGCCGACGATCAAGACGTTGGCGTCCGACGGTCCCACGCGCGCGATGACCTGCAGCACCGGCTGCATCGCCGGCGCTTCTGCGATGAGAACCGGCGCGCCGCCCTCATTGCGGAGCGCGAGATTTTCCGCCTCCAGCCGCCGGCCGCGCCGGAGCGCCTGGCTCAGCTCCACCTGCGTGCGCACGATGGCGAGGAGACGTGCGTTGTCCCACGGCTTCTGCACGAAGTCGCGTGCGCCTCGCCGCATGGCATCCACGGCGATGTCGACCGTCCCCCACGCGGTCATCACCACGACCGGGAGCGTCTCATCGATCTGACGCAGCTTCGTCAACAGGTCGAGACCTTCCTCGCCCGACGTCGTATCCCGCGTGTAATTGAGGTCCATCAAGACGACGTCGTACTCGCGTGCGTCGACAGAGGCCAGGAGCCCGGCTGGTGACGAGACGGTCTCGACGTGAAACCCTTCGCCCTTCAGGAGGAGGCGTAACGCTTCGAGGATGTCCAGCTGGTCGTCGGCGACGAGCACGCGCGCCTCGTGCGACACGAGCCCGGCGCCGGCCGGTCGCTCAATCGGAGGAGCGGAGGGAGCGGGTTGGCTTGCCATGTGCGTTTGCCTGGCTCGCGTCGCTCGCCAAGCAAAAGGGGTCAAGGGGCCAAGGAGTCAAAGGGGCAAGGAGTAGGTGACAGGGTTGGCACAGCAAATGAGACCATCCTCTTGACGGGATCTTCCCTTGACCCCTTGATCCCTTGGTTCCTTGACCCCTGCTAAACGGTGCTCTCGACACTCTCCTCGACGACGCGGCCGTCGAAGAGGTGGATGGCGCGGGTGGCGTGTGCCGCGTAGCGCGGGTCGTGCGTCACCATGCAGATCGTCGCGCCGCCATTGTGCAGCTCGTGGAGCAAATCCATCACCATCTCGCCGTTCTTCGAGTCGAGGTTGCCGGTCGGCTCGTCGGCAAGCAGGATCAGCGGCTGACCCACGACGGCGCGTGCGACGGCGACGCGCTGCTGTTGACCGCCGGAGAGCTGACTGGGCAGATGCTTCGCGCGATGAGCCATGCCGACGCGCTCGAGCGACTCGGTCGTGCGCTGGCGCCGCTCGGAGGCGCGCATGCCGCGGTAGGTGAGCGGCAGCTCCACGTTCTCGAAGACCGTGAGATCACCAATCAAGTTGAAGCTCTGGAAGATGAACCCGATCTCGCGGTTGCGGACGCGTGCCCGCTCGGACAGCGAGAGGTCCTCGACCGGCCGCCCGTTCAACCAGTACCGGCCTTCCGTGGGTGTGTCGAGCAGGCCCAGGATGGAAAGCATGGTCGACTTGCCACACCCGGACGGGCCGGCAATGGCGATGTACTCGCCCGGATCGATCGCCAGTTGGATGTGGTCGAGCGCGTGCGTCTCGACCTCGTCGGTGAAGAAGACTTTCCTGACGCCTTCGAGGTTGATTAGCGGCTGATCGCCCATGTCACTCTCCGGTCTCCTGTTAATCTTTCCGTGACCAACGTCCCGTGGGCCCCGCGGCTCTTGCGCCCTGCCCCTACTCCCTGATCCCTAGTTGACGACCCGGACGCGGTCCGCGTCGTCAAATTGCGTCATGTCCGAGAGGATAACCTGATCGCCAGGTTGAAGTCCGTCCAAAACTTCCACCTCGTTGACCGAGCTGCGTCCGATCTGCACCGTCGTGCGGACAGCGTCGCCGGTTTGAACCGGCCGTTTCGCCAGCAGCTTGAACAGTTGGATGCTGCCACCTTCTTGGCCGAACGCGGGCCGGCCGACTTTGACGACGTCCGGGAGACGCTCGAGCGTGATCGTGCCGTCCACGGTAAGATTCGGTCGTGCACCGCGAGGCAGGTCCCCTTCCAGCGACACGTCAATGGTGACCGTGCCTTCCTGCGCGGCGCCGGCAACTCCAGAGACGACTCCCTTCACGATGCCATTTCGCGTGTCGACCTCAGCCTGCTGGCCTATCTCCACATCCCTCACCTGCGTCTCCGGAATCCTCAGCTCCGCCTTGAGGCGTCGAGGGTCGGCCACACGAAAGAGGTTTGCTCCTTGCAGGACCTGGGTGCCCCGCTGGATCTCAACAGTCGATGAGTCGGTCGTGGTGACTCTAGCGAACGCCTGGAGCACGCCGTCGACGCCTGCGCGAACACGGAGGTTGTCGAGCTGTTGTCGCCGCAGCACGTAAATCGTGCGGAGTCGCTTGACTTCCGCTTCCTGCTGGCCGAGTTGGTCGGCCTCCGTCTCCTTGGTGATCGCGAGCCGTCTACGCTCGGCCTCGAGCTGGGCCGAAAGGCCCTTTGCCGCGGATGTGTACTCGAGCGCTTGGACATCCGAGACCAGGCCCTCTTTGTGTAGCGACTGATACCCCTTCGCTTGCGCGTTCGCTGTCTGTGAACGGCCGTCCACGTCCGCGATCGTCGCTTGCTGCGTGAGCAAGGTGCCCCTGAGGTCCGCGCGGGCTTTCGCGAGCGCCGCTTCGGCACCTTCAAGCGCCAACTGCGCTTCGTCCACGGCTTGAGTGAGCTCCGGATTGCTCAACTCGACGACGACCGTGTCCGGTTTGACGTTGACGCCTGGCCGCAGCAAGACGCGATCGATGCGCCCGGCATAGGGCGCCGCGACCCAACTGATGTCCAGTGGCACCAGTGTACCGGTTCCGCGAACATTGCGCACCATGCGCCCGCGCGTGACTTCCTGGATCCACACCGTACCTCGCTCGACCGGTGGAGCGGCGGGCTTCAGCCGCGACACGGCCACCGTGATGAGCAAGACGGCTGCGAGAGCAATAACGCCGTATATGATGCGGCGGATCTTGCGCCGCCGTATGACTTCCGGGGGACGAGCAATATCAACCATTGCCTATACAACTACCAAAGAACGTGCCAGCAATGGCGTCGGTGAATGTTGCTGTATACCGGCATGTTATCTCGACCCGGTCGCCAACGCCAGCCCGCGCCCTGACCGCATGTGGCACGCCTCGTCCCAGATCCGGACAGTAGGGTGACAGGGTGACAGGGTGACAAGGTGACAAGGTGACGCGATTGTTCGAGCGTCGGTAGCGCGGGGCCTTCAGGCCCCGCGTCGAGGGAAGGGGAACCGGAGCTCGACCGCCACCCCGATCTCACGCAGGCACCCGTCACTCCATCACCCCCTCACCTTGTCGCCCTGTCACCCCGTCACCCGTCACGGGCCCACACTACCTCGCACCGTTAGACGAGAACCGAGCCCCTTAGGTTGAGTGCAAGATATGGACGCCGCTATTGTCCGCCGTCGAGGAAGCGCTCGCGCTCGCCGGGGCTGGGAAGGGGACAGGCGTCGAGCCGGCCGAACCAGCGATACCGAGACCGTGCAACCCAGTCGTACAGCCGATCTCGGACGAGGCGCGGCAGGAAGCGGAAGAGCGCCAGGTAGCGCCAGGGGGCAGCCAGATACCGCGTAGCGCCGAGTACCGCCGCGGATCGTGTCGAGGCTCGCTCGTCCTCGACCAGGACGAGCGTGTCCAGCCCGTCCGGTGACAGACGATGGTGCACGAGGAGCGTACGACCGAGTGACGATTGCAGAGCGGCAAAGCGGAGGTGCCCTTGCCGATCATGCCGCAGCAGGAAGCGCACGGTGCGATGGCACAGGCCGCACACGCCGTCGTAGAGCACGATGGGATGGCGGTTCGGCTTCATGATGCCTAGCTAGGTAGGGACGCCTCGCCGAGGCGTCCGGCGCGTCTCGCCGAGGCGTCCGACGGCGCGCTCGGCGAGCGCGCCCTACCTCACATGCTATTAGCATATGGGCAACGTGAGGGGTACACGAATCGGGATTGACCTCGGCGGGACGAAGATCGAAGGCATTGCGCTCGGCGAGGATGGCACTGAGCTCCTGCGCGAGCGAGTGCCGACGCCGCGACACGACTACGCGGCGACGATCGCTAGCCTGGCAGATCTGGTGACGCGCTTCGAAGCGAGGCTTGGCGGCCACGCTTCGGTGGGCATCGGCATGCCGGGCGCCATCTCGCCCGCGACCGGCCTCGTCAAGAACGCGAACTCCACCTGGCTCAACGGACAGCCGTTTGCCGAAGACGTGCAGCGGACGTTGAGACGCGAGGCTCGCTTTGCCAACGACGCAAACTGCTTGGCGCTCTCCGAAGCAACCGATGGCGCGGCGGCCGGTAGCCCCGTGGTCTTTGCCATCATCCTCGGCACGGGCGTCGGCGGCGGTCTCGTCGTCCATGGAAACGTCGTGCAGGGCGGCAATGCCATTGCAGGGGAGTGGGGGCACAACGCGCTGCCATGGCCCGAGGACGACGAGCAGCCGGGACCGCCGTGCTACTGCGGCAGGCGAGGCTGCATGGAAACCTGGTTGTCGGGCCCCGGGATGGCGCAGGATCTGGAGAGGCGCACGGGCCGGGAGCTCGATGTGCCCGCCATCCTGGCGGCTGCGCGCGATGGAGACGAGGAGGCGGAGCGCGCCTGGTGCCGCTACGAGGAGCGGCTGGCCCGCGGGCTCGCGAGCATCATCAATCTGATCGATCCCGATGTGATCGTCGCCGGCGGCGGGCTCTCGAACATCGAACGGCTGTACGATCGGGTGCCACGGATCTGGGGACGGTGGGTCTTCTCCGATCGCACGGACACACGGCTCGTGCCTGCTCGGCACGGTGATTCGAGCGGCGTTCGTGGCGCGGCGTGGCTCTGGCCGCCTGGACGAGGGTAGGGCGGCCTTTTAGGGCCGCCGCGCTCGCCGGGGCTGATACGATTCGACGAGAATGCCAAGCGGAATTCCTGCGTTGTTGATGGGGGCGATGGCGGTACTGACTGGAGCGTCGCAGCAAGGGAGCGCGTCGGGCTCACCCTCTGGCAGCCTGACGGACGTGCCGGGCGTGAAGGTGGGCCACCACACGATGGCCGGCCGGCCGACCGGTTGCACGGTGGTGCTCACCGAGGAGGGTGCCGTGGCCGGTGTCGACGTACGCGGCGCCGCCCCCGGCACACGCGAGACCGATCTGCTCGATCCGGTGAACACCGTTCAGCAGGTGCACGCGATCGAGCTCGCCGGTGGCAGCGCGTTTGGTCTGGACGCGGCAACGGGCGCCATGCGGTATTTGGAGGAGCGCGGTATCGGCTTCGAAACACGTGTCGCCAAGGTGCCGATCGTCCCCGCAGCGATCCTGTTCGATCTCGGCGTGGGAGACGATCCGCGTGTGCGGCCGGATGCTGAATGCGGCTACGCCGCGGCCCGCGCCGCCACTCCCGGACCGGTTCGCGAAGGTGACGTGGGCGTGGGGGCGGGGGCGACCGTTGGGAAGATGCGTGGCCTCCGCTTGGCCATGAAGGCTGGTGTAGGGACGGCGTCCGTCCGTCTCGAGAACGGGTTGATCGTCTCTGCGCTGGCGGCCGTCAATGCCTACGGCGACGTGGTGGATCCCTCGACGGGGCGCCTCGTCTCCGGCGTTCGGAGCGAGGATGGGCGGCAGCTCGCCGACGCGCGGCAGCTCTTGCGGCAAGGCGCGATCATGCGGCCGTCCGTTGGAGCCAACACAACCCTGGGCGTGGTCGCCACCAACGCCCGCCTGACCAAAGCGCAGGCAACGAAGATGGCCCAGATGGCGCAGGACGGTCTGGCACGCAGTATCTATCCAGCCCACACGCCCTACGACGGGGAGACAGTGTTTGCGCTGGCGACCGGGCGCTGGAGCGACGCCCCGGATCTCCTCACGATTGGCGCTCTCGCGGCCGACGTCATGACCACTGCGATCGTTCGTGCGGCGGAGCAGTCGCATGGCTTGCCCCAGCTGCCGGCTGCGCGCGATCTGACGGCTGGCAAGCGCGAATGAGCCCGCAGCTCGCGCTCATCCTCGGTTACTCCGCCCTCCTCGTCCTACTGGGCATCTATACGAGCCGGAAGGTTCACTCGGCTGCCGACTTCTTCGTCGCCGGCCGGCGCCTCGGGCCTGGATTGCTTTCCGCGACGCTGCTGGCCGCCAACATTGGGGCTGGCACCACCGTGGGCGCCGCGGGCCTTGGCTACAGCGCAGGGCTGAGCGCCTGGTGGTGGGTCGGGTCTGCCGGTCTTGGCTCGGTCGCGTTGGCCTTCTGGATCGGGCCGCGACTGTGGCGGATGGCGGCGCAGCACGATCTGCGCACGGTCGGCGACTATCTCGAGTTGCGATACGGTCGCTCGGTCCGCGGCGTGGTAGCAGTTCTCCTCTGGCTGAACACCCTCGTGATTCTGGCGGCCCAGCTCGTGGCGTTGTCGCTGGTCTTGGAAGTGGTCGCGGGGATCCCCAGGCTGGCCGGCTGCCTCATTGGCGGCGTGGTGATGACAACGTACTTCGTCGCCGGCGGTCTGCTCTCATCTGCGTGGGTGAATCTGGTACAGCTGGTCGTACTGCTTGCAGGCCTGTGCGCCGTGCTCCCGGTGGCGGTGACGGGCCTCGGCGGATGGGACGCTGCGACAGCGCCGACGAGAGCCATCGAGGGCTACTGGGACTTCTGGCAGGGTGCCGGAGCCGGCTGGCTGCTCGTCCCGATGCTTGCGCCTGCCTTCATGATCTCACCCGGGCTGCTGCAGAAGGCGTACGGGGCGCGCGACGCTGCCACCGTGCGGCGGGGCGTCGGTCTCAACGCCGCGGTGCTCCTGATCTACGCGCTCGTCCCGGCGCTTCTCGGCATTGTCGCCCGGGGCGCGGAGCCGATGCTGAGCGACAGCGAGCTCGCGCTTCCAACGCTCCTGATGCATCACGTGCCGGTGTGGCTGGGCAGCCTTGGCCTCGCGGCGCTCTTCTCGGCAGAGGTCAGCACAGCCGACGCCATCCTGTTCATGCTCTCCACGTCGATGTCGCAAGATCTCTATCGCCGCTTCCTGCGGCCCGGCGCGAGTGATGCAGAGGTGCTGCGCGTGGCCCGCTGGTCCGCCGTGGTTGGAGGCGCGCTCGGTGTGCTGCTGGCCGCTTCGGCCGCCTCGATCATTGGCACGCTCAAGATCTTCTACAGCGTGATGACGGTTTGCTTGTTCGTGCCAATCGTTGCCGGCCTGCACGTTAGGCGCGCCGGCACGTTCGAAGCGCTCTCGGCCATTGGGGCAGGTTTGTGCGCGTGGGCGGCGTTCTTCATCGGCACCGGTGGCCGAGGCGTGGGCTTCCTCCAGCCGGAGATGGTCGGATTGGTCGCAAGCGGCGTTGGTTTGGGGGTGGTGTTGCTTACTAAGGGATCAAGGGGTCTAGGGGTCTAGGGATCTAGGGATCTAGGGAGGCGGCTCCTACTCATGCGACCGTGTCGGCGTTGCAGCTTCTTCCGACGTGGGCCATTGTGCGCTGGGCCAACCGATCCCTTGATCCCTTGACCCCTAGATCCCTAGACTCCTTGACCCCTTGATCCCTAGATCCCTTGATCCCTTTACCCCTTGATCCCTCCGAACGAGGGTTGCCCCCGCTTACGCGCGGCGAGGAACGCTTCGACGACAGCCGGATCGAACTCGCGGCCGGCGTCGTCATGAATCACCGTACACGCTTCCTCTTGCGTGAGCATCCGTCTGTAGCGCCGCGCGTGGGTCATCGCGTCGAACGCGTCCGCCACGTGTGTCACGCGCGCAGCCGTCGGGATCGCCGCGCCGGCAAGACCGTTCGGGTAGCCGCCGCCGATCCAGCGCTCGTGGTGGCTCAAGGCAATTGTCTGAGCCACGCGGAGCAGCTCGCTGTGGCTGCCTGAAAGGATGCGCGCTCCAATCGTGGTGTGTTCCTTGATGACCGCCATGTCGTCCGGGTCGAGCGCTCCATCTTTGAGGAGCACGGCGTCCGGGATGCCAATCTTGCCGACGTCGTGCAGCGTGGCGGCGCGCGCGATTAGCTCGCACTCGCTCCGCGGGCGGCCCAGCGCCTCCGCGATGTACCCAGCCAAGTGACCCACACGGCGGGCGTGCTCACCGGTGTTGTCGTCACGGTACTCGGCGGCGCGCGCCAAGCGATCCAGGATCTCGTTGGGCACCGCCTCGAGCTTGCGTGTTCGCTCTCTCACGCTCTGCTCCAGGCCATCCTTCTCACGCTCGAGCTGTAAATAGAGAAACCGCGTGAGGAGGAGGTTCCGGATGCGAAGCAGTGCCTCCACGGCGTCGAACGGCTTTTGCAGAAAGTCGCGCGCGCCGGCGCTCAGCGCCTGCTGCCGACTCTCGAGCGTGGTGTCGGCCGTCACGACGAGGACGGGCAGGAAGCGGTCCACGGCTACCCGGGGCGCGAGCGATTGCATGACCTCGAAGCCGTCCACGCCTGGCATGTGGAGGTCGAGCAGGACGAGATCTGGCGCGAGCCGCTCCACCATCTCGGCAGTGAGGCGCGGGTCGGTCGTGGCGTACACGTTGGTGTAGCCGCCGGTGGTGAGGAGACGTTCCAGGAGCCGAACGGTCGAGGTCTGATCGTCGACGATCAGAATGCGCGCACGGGTGAGCGGCTCGATGGATGCAGACACGTCAGAATCAGGATACCATTCGACTCGCCTGACGGCGCGCCTTCGGCATGCCGCCAGGCTCGCTCATGGCAAGCCCGTTCAGGCGAGTCGAATGCCCTGAGCGAGGGAAGCGAGTCGAAGGGCGAATCCCGGATCCCGAATCCTGTTTCCCGGATTATGATGATCCCAGATCGTAACCATTGGGGGAACGCATGCATGAGAATCCGCTCCGGCTGAAGAGCATTCATCATGTGGAGTTTCTCGTGGGCAATGCCAAACAGGCGGCCTGCTACTACCGCCAGATGTTCGGGTTCTCCCAGGTGGCGTACGCCGGGCTCGAGACCAAGCGGCGGGATGCTGCGTCGTATCTGCTGGAGCAAGGCAAGATCCGGTTCATGCTCACCACGCCGCTGAGCCCCGACACGGCCGAGGCAGCGCACATCTGCCGGCATGGTGACGGTGTGCGCGACATCAGTTTCCACGTCGAGGATGCCGACCAGGCCTTCGACGAGGCGTGCCGGCGTGGTGCCGAGCCGGCGGCCGCGCCGCGCGAGCTGCGCGACGAGCACGGGGCCGTGCGATATGCCGCAATTCACGCCTACGGTGACACCCTGCACTCGTTCGTCTCGTACTTGGATTACGAGGGGCCCTTTCTGCCTGGGTTTCGCGCGCAGACGTTGGCCGTTCCGGGTGTCGGTCTCCTTCGCGTCGACCACATCGTCGGGAACGTCGAGCTCGGGAAGATGGACGAGTGGGCCGAATGGTATAGCCGCGTGCTCGGGTTCAAGCGGTATATCAGCTTCGATGACAAGGACATCTCGACCGACTACAGCGCGCTCATGAGCATCGTGATGTCGGATGACTCCTACGCGATTAAGTTTCCCATCAACGAGCCGGCGGCGGGGAAGCGAAAGAGTCAGATCGATGAGTATCTCGACTACTACCGCGGTCCCGGTGTACAGCACATTGCGCTTCTGAGCCAGGACATCGCGGTGACCGTGAGCCACCTGCGGGACAACGGCGTCGAGTTCCTGCGTGTCCCTGACGCTTACTACGATCTGCTTCCATCGCGGGTTGGTCGGATCGATGAAGCAGCGGACATGATTCGGCAGCTCGGCATCCTCGTCGACCGTGACGAGGAGGGCTATCTGCTGCAGCTCTTCACACG
Source organism: Luteitalea sp. (assembly GCA_009377605.1). Classification (NCBI taxonomy): domain Bacteria; kingdom Pseudomonadati; phylum Acidobacteriota; class Vicinamibacteria; order Vicinamibacterales; family Vicinamibacteraceae; genus Luteitalea; species Luteitalea sp. The sequence goes on along the minus strand of WHTT01000026.1, from coordinate 54,483 downwards.
CCCGGTCGAGGACAGACCCACGCTCTTCTACGAGATCATCCAGCGCAAGGGGAGCCGCGGCTTCGGGAAGGGCAACTTCAAGGCCCTGTTCGAAGCGATCGAGCAGGAGCAAGCACTCAGGGGCAACCTCTGAAGATCCGCCCGGGCCGACAGGGAGGTGCCGCATGCCCATTTATCACCAGCTTGGACGCGTCCCACACAAACGGCACGTGGCGTTTCGGCGGGACGAGGGCGGGCTCTATTACGAAGAGCTGATGGGGAACAAGGGGTTCACCGGTCCGGCATCGCTGCTGTACCACCTCCAGCACCCAACGCAGATCCGCGAGGTACGGCCGCTCAAGCCACTGCCCTGGACTGAAGAGGAGCCGCGCCAGTTCAAGCATCGCCACTTCCTGACCGCAGAGCTCCCCGCGACGGCGAGCATCACCAGCGATCGCTTGCCGCTGCTCTTCAACGCGGACGTTGCCATCGACGTGGTGTCGCCTCAGCGCGAAGACGACTACTTCTACCGGAACGCGCAGGGCGACGAGCTCGTGTACGTGACGGAAGGGGAGGGCGTGCTGGAGAGCGTGGTGGGCAACATCTCGTTTGGCCCCGGTGACTATCTGGTTATCCCGCGAAGCATCCTGCACAGGTTCCGGTTCACGAAGATGCCGGTGCGCGGTCTCGTCATCGAGAGCGCGGGGTACATTCGTACGCCGAAGCGGTATCGCAACGAGCATGGCCAGCTCACCGAGAATGCGCCGTACTCGGAGCGCGATATCCGGCGGCCGGCGGCGCTCGAAACCTACGACGAGCGAGGAGAGTTCAGTCTCGTCGTCAAGAAGGACCACCGCCTCACGGAGTTCGTGCTCGACCACCACCCGTTCGACGTGGTGGGATGGGACGGCTACTACTATCCGTGGGCGCTCAATATTCACGACTTCGAGCCGCGGGTCGGCCGCGTGCACTTGCCGCCCCCCACACACCAGACCTTCGAAGGCGACAACTTCGTCGTCTGTTCGTTCTGCCCGCGCCCGTACGACTTCGGCGCTGATGCCGTGCCGGTGCCTTACAATCACTCGAATGTGATGTCGGACGAGGTGCTCTACTATGCGAGTGCCGAGTTCATGAGCCGGAAGGGCATCAAGCACGGCTCCGTGACGCTGCACCCGGACGGTGTGCCGCACGGCCCGCATCCCGGCCGCGTCGAGCAATCGCTCGGCCAAGCACGCACCGACGAGCTCGCCGTGATGGTCGACACGTTCCATCCGTTGCGCGTGAGCCGCCAGGCGCTTGCCATCGAAGACAAAAACTACTACCGCTCCTGGGTCGATCACGATTAGAAGTGAGGGAGGAGGAAAACGGGGACTGTCCGGGCTGTCCCCGTTTTCGGAAGAGGCCAGGCCCGCTGGGCTGCGTCGTATGGTGAGCGCACATGTCAGAGACGACCGTCACTCGAGCCGCACGCGCGCTGCTCGCGCACCTCATCGATTTCGCCGGGCTCTTCCCGCCGGCTGGTCTTTCGATGGAGGAAGCGATCGAGCGTTACGCGGCGTTCACAGGGGGCCCGCAGGGGTGGATGCTGGGGCGGTTCGTCGTGCCGCTGGATCACCTCGATCGCTTCGAGACGGGCGTCCGCGAGATCTTGCCGCGCGGCGTAGGCGCGGTCCCATGGCACATCACTGTGCTGGGGAGCGTCGATCCGAGGCGCGAGGTGGCGCGCGTCGAGGCATTCAACGAGCATCAGGCCGGCGCGGCGCGGATCGATGTCGTCGACATCAAGGCGTCGCGCCTTGCAGACGTCGAGCGCGCACGGCCGTTCGTGGCTGCGGGGCTCGCCTGTTTTTGCGAGCTGCCGATCGGCGACGAGCTGCCGGCGCTGGTCGATGCCTCGCGTGCCGTGGGTGCCGGTGTGAAGCTCCGGACCGGCGGGGTCGTGCCAGACGCGTTTCCATCACCGTCTGCCCTCGCCGGCGCTCTCGTCACCTGTGCCGCAGCAGGCGCTCCGATGAAAGCGACAGCGGGCCTCCACCATGCCGTGCGCGGCCCGCACCGCTTGACCTACGAGGCGGAAGGCGTCACGAGCCTCACGCATGGCTTCCTGAACCTCATTCTCGCGGCGGCGTTTGCCTGGGAGGCCACCAGCCGAGGTGCGGAGGCTGAGCGGATGCGACATGAGGTGGAGCAGATTCTCGAGTTGGACGATCCGCGGCTGCTGGTGGTCGACGACCAGCGCGTGGCATGGGGACGCGCCGTGGCGCTACCGGTCGACCGGCTGGAAGCGGCGCGCCAACGTTTTGCGACTGCCTTTGGATCCTGTTCTTTCGAAGAGCCAGTCGAGGAGCTTCAAGCCCTCGGGTGGATGTAGACATCAGTCCACCGTGAACGAAACGCACGATCCCGCCGCGCGGAGCTGGGTGAGCTCGGCCAACGATCCGGCCAGCGACTTCCCGATTCAGAACCTGCCCTTTGGTGTGTTCAGCCGCCACGGCGACGAACCACCAGGTGTCGGCATCGCCATTGGGGATCAAATCCTCGACGTGGCGGCGTGTCACCGGGCCGAGCTCTTCGCCGGCCGCTCGGCGGCCGCCGCCGGGGCGTGCATCGGCGCGTCACTGAATGCGCTGCTGGCGCGCGAGCCCGAAGAGTGGTCCGCGCTGCGGCATGCGCTGCACCTGCTGCTTCGAGCGGATCGGCCTGCGCGCGACCAGGCACTGATGGAACAGGCGCTCGTGCCCATGCGCGAAGCAACGGTCCACCTGCCAATCGCGATCGGCGACTATACGGATTTCTACGCGTCACACTTTCACGCGATGAACCTCGGTCGCATGTGGCGTCCCGACAACCCGCTGCTGCCAAACTACAAGTTCGTGCCGGTTGGCTACAACGCGCGCGCCTCGTCTGTGGTCGTGAGCGGCACGCCGGTCGCGCGTCCGCATGGCCAGGCCATGCCGAACCCTGATGGGTGCCCGACCTTTGGCCCTACCAACGCCCTGGACTACGAGGTCGAGCTCGGTTTCGTTGTCGGCGGCGGGAACGGAATCGGCGAGCCCATTCCCATCGGCCAAGCGCATCGGCACCTCTTCGGTGTCTGCTTGGTCAACGACTGGTCTGCGCGTGACGTGCAGCGGTGGGAGTACCAGCCGCTCGGTCCTTTCTTGGGCAAGAGCTTTCTCACGTCGATATCACCCTGGATCGTGACGCTCGAAGCGCTGGAGCCGTATCGTGTGCCCGCCTTCGCCCGCCCGGCAGGTGATCCCGCGCCGCTGCCGTACCTCTCCGACGCGCGAGACATGGAGCAAGGTGGCGTCGCGCTGACGCTCGAGGTGTTTCTCAGTAGCGCCGCCATGCGCCGCGCTGGCATGCCACCGTTTGGCTTGAGCCGTGGCCAGGTTGCGGACATGTATTGGACGCCCGCGCAGCTCATCGCGCATCACACGAGCAACGGCTGCAACCTCAGGCCGGGCGACCTCCTCGCGAGCGGGACGATATCAGGCGCGGATAAAGCATCCCGTGGCTGTCTCCTCGAGATTGCGTGGCGCGGCACAGAGCCGATCACGCTGCCCACAGGTGAGTCGCGCCGCTTCCTCGAAGACGAGGATGAAGTCATCCTGCGTGGTTACGCGGCTCGTCCGGGTGCAGCTCGGATTGGGTTGGGGCAGTGCCGTGGCGTGGTGACACCACGAAGCCTCGAAGGGTAGATCACAAAGATCGCGAAGACATTCAACCACGAAGGACACGAAGGACACGAAGGTTTTGAACCACGAAGAACACGAAATTCACGAAGAAGAAAATCCAAGTGGTTTGCTTCGTGCCCTTCGTGGTGAGCTCTTCGTGTCTTCGTGGTTGGGCGCGACCAGAGTGAGTGTTACCACTGAAACCCGATGGCATTGACGAACGCGCGCGCCAACACCATCGCCCCGACCTGGTCTGGATGCACGCGGTCTGCGTTGATCGCGGCAGGATAGACCGCCTCGAGGATCTCGTCGAACGCCGCCTGCGAGTCGATCATCGGGGTGCCGTGCTTCTTCGCGAGGCGGCGGACGACATCGCCGTACGCGTCCATCTTGGCGCGCATGGCATCCTCGCGATTCGGCTCCAGATAGAACGGCGTGATGAGAATCATCTCCTTCACGCGCGGCCGTGTGGTGGCAATGAGCTGGTCGTACGTACGCTCGAACTCGTCGATCGGAACGTGAAGCTCCGTACGCAACGGGGCGTCGAACTGCCGCCAAACATCGTTCGCGCCAATCATCACCGACACGTAGTCCGGCTGCAGGTCGAACACGTCGGTTTGCCAGCGCTCGGCCAGATCGCGCACGGTGTTGCCACTGATCCCCATGTTGACAATGCGTATCCCGAGCTGAGGCTGCGTGGCGCCGATGAGCGCGTTCACCATCATCACGTAGCCGTTGCCGATGGCGTCGCCGCGGCCCTCGCCGACCGGGCGCGCCCGCCCGGTATCGGTGATTGAATCGCCGATCATCACCAGCTTGCTCTTGGGCGCCAACCGCAAGCCGCCGCCGGCGGCGGCATTCGACTGCGCCGCGGCGTCCGCGTCGCGTGTGATGCCTGCCGCCAGCGGCAGGCCGAGCAGCGCGCGCATCACGCCACGCCGGTCGAGGGCGGAGGCAGTGACGGGTGATGACGGGTGGGCGACCAACGGGGACTGTGACACCGGTACCCTCCTATGAGGCAGCCAACGAGCTCGGCATGCTGTCTGCGCGCTACCATGAGCGATTCCGCGTGCCGGTCACCTGCCAAGTTGCGCCAGCCGCGGGTGGCGCTTGTCCCGCTCCGAGAGAATAGGGTCGGTGACGGGCCAGGTGATACCGACGTCTGGGTCGTTCCAAATCAGGCCACGCTCGCTGGCGGGATCATAGAGCGCCGTGCACTTGTACTCGACCTGCGCCACGTCGCTCACGACACAGAATCCGTGCGCGAAGCCTGGCGGGACATAAATCTGACGAAAGTCGTCGGCGGAAATCGTCACGCCAATCCAGCGGCCGAAGGTCGGTGATGCCGGCTGGATGTCGACGGCGACATCGTAGATCGCGCCCTCGATGACACGCACCAGCTTGCCTTGCGGCCGCTCCTGCTGCCAGTGCAGGCCACGCAGCGTGCCTCGCCGCGATCGGGAGTGGTTGTCCTGGACGAACGTGGCGGTGATGCCCTGTTGGGCGAACCGGGCGGCATTATACGTCTCGAGGAAGAACCCACGCTCGTCACGGTGCACCGTGGGATCGATGATGAGGACACCAGCGAGTGCCGTCCGGCCGACGTGCATCTTTGGTCAGCCCTCCTGATGCGCGAGTCGGATCAGGTACTGTCCGTACGAATTGTGCTTCATGGCTTCGGCCAAGCTCAGAACGTTCTCTCGCGTGATGTAGCCCATACGCCAGGCGATCTCCTCGATGCAGGCCATCATCAAGCCCTGCCGCTCTTCGATGGTTTGCACGAAGGTCGCCGCGTTGAGCAGCGACTCGTGAGTGCCGGTGTCGAGCCAGGCGAAGCCGCGGCCGAGCTTCTCGACGGCCAGCAGGCCCTGATCGAGATACGCGCGATTGACGTCCGTGATCTCGAGCTCGCCGCGGACCGAGGGTTTGAGGGCGGCGGCGATGTCGAGCACGTGGTTGTCGAAGAAGTAGAGCCCCGTCACCGCCCAAGCGGAGCGCGGCTCCTTTGGCTTTTCTTCAATGCTGATGGCGCGCCCATCGTGTTCGAACTCGACAACGCCGTAGCGCTCCGGGTCGCGCACGAGGTATCCGAAGACCGTCGCCCCGTGGGCGCGGTCGCAGGCACGCGTGAGGAGCTCCGGCAAGCCATGTCCGAAGAAGATGTTGTCACCCAGCGCCAACGCCACGCGGTCCGAGCCGACGAACTCGCGGCCGATGATGAACGCCTGGGCCAATCCCTCGGGGCGTGGCTGCACCGCATAACTGAGCCTCAATCCCACGCTGTCGCCGGAGCCGAGCAGGCGCTTGAAGCTAGGCTGGTCCTCAGGGGTGGTAATGATGAGAATCTCGCGAATCCCTGCCAGCATCAGCGTGGACAAGGGATAGTAGATCATCGGCTTGTTGTAGACGGGAACCAGCTGCTTCGAAACCACGCGCGTGAGTGGATACAAGCGCGTGCCAGACCCGCCAGCGAGAATAATGCCTTTCACGAACAGCCCTCCCGGACACCGCGCACGATGATCCCCGCGCAATGCGCCGCCGTCAAGTCAACGGGACGTCTCGGCGAGGCGTCCCTGCCTCAGCCCTGGTAGGGCGGGTTTGCCGAACGTCACCTGTTTGCCCTCCCGGCTCTGGGAAGGCAAACAGAGTGCGGACATCACTGATGAGGCGGTATAAAGTCGCCGCCATTTTGCCCTACCTCCGCCCACCCGGGTCGATTCCCGCAGTTTAGTCCTCATTCGTCGGGAATGCATTTTGCTCCTGACGACATGGGCCGGGGCAGCAACGTCTAGCACGGCGCGTTCGGCGAACGCGCCCTACCAGAGGCGGAAGGGAGGGCGCCTCCCCGAGGCGTCCCTTATTCGATGAGAGGTTCGTCAGGTCGCAGGATTCGCTCATGGACATTCATTTCGTCTCTTCCGCCAACCCAGACGACGAGGATCGGTTCGCGCCGATGCTGCTGCAGGCGCTGCGCCCCTTGCTCGATCGGTTGCCGATTGCCTATACGCTACAGATTCGCACGGCGACGGGACAAGTGCTGCAGCACTCGCGAGCCGACGTGCCGGCGGCCCGACAGGAGGCGGCCCCACAGGAGGAAGCCGTGGCGGACGGCTTCAGCCTGCCCCTGGCTTCCCGGCCCTCATTTGACTAGTCTCGCGGCTGACTGCTCGTCACCAGCTCCGCTAGCACATTATGAGCCGGACCTCTGGCTCACCGCACGTGCGCAGCGTTCGGGGCTGACTCCGTCGGTGGCCGCTGGTTCGATGTCGGGCAGCGCAGGCTCACCCGGCTGCTGGTCGAAGCCAGTGGTCGTGCGTGCCGGGCCGTGATTGGCGCCGACCGTGGTAGGCGGAGCGGCTGTCGGTGTAGAGCAAGACACAGGTGACAATCATCTGTCGTTAATCAAGAGGACTTGAAAGCAGACACTATGACTCCGTACGCAACGAGGTGGCGAGCAGCTGTCGCGGTCACGGTCGCGTTGACGGCGATCGCCGCTGGTTGCTCGAATCCGGAACAGGCCAAGCGAGAGTATCTGGAGAGCGGCGATCAATACGTCGCTCAGGGTAAGTATCGCGAAGCCATCATCCAGTACCAGAACGCCCTGAAGCAGGACGCGAAGTTCGCCGAGGCGCGCGTCAACCTGGCGAAAGCGTACTCGGAGGTGGGCAACCTGCGCGCGAGCGTCCAGCAGTACGTGCGTGCGGCGGATTTGCTGCCGCGTGATACCAAACTGCAGGTGGAGGTTGGCACGCTGATGCTGATGGCCGGGCGCTTCGAGGATGCGAAGGCGCGCGCGGAGCGGGCCCTCGAGGTCGATCCTGATCTGGTCGATGCCCACATCCTGCTCGGCAACGCCATTGCCGGCCTCGAGAACTTCGAAGTGGCCGTCGAGCAGATCGAGCAAGCCATCGAGCTCGATCCCTCACAGGCGCGTGGCTATGCCTCGCTTGGGGCGGTCCATGCGGCGCAGGGGAAGCCTGCTGATGCTGAGGCGGCATTCAGGCGGGCCGTCGAAGTGGAGCCGAAGTCGGCTGATGCGCAGCTGGCGCTCGCCAACTTCTTCTGGTCGGCCGGGCGCATGCCGGAGGCGGAGGAATCGCTGGAGCGCGCGCTCGAGCTGGACGAGCAGAACCAGCTCGCACATCGAGCGCTGGCGAGCTTGTACGTGAGCACCGACCGTGCGGCGAAGGCGGAGCCGCACTTGAAGGCGGTGGCCGAGCTCAGTGGCCACGCGGGGGCCCGGTTGCAGCTGGCCGACTACTACTTGCGCAGCGACCGAGAGGGTGAGGGCCGAAAGCTGCTGGAGGTGCTGAGCGGCGAGCAAGCGACTGCGGCGCCGGCGCTCATCAGGCTGGCCTTCCTCGCATACACGGAAGAGCAGCCCCAAGACGCGTACAAGAAAATCGACAAGGCGCTCGCCGTCAGCCCTCAGAACGTGGAAGCGCTCGTCGTGAAGGCGGGCTTCCTTCGATCCGACGGCAAGCTCGATGAGGCGCGTGAGGTGAGCGCGCGAGCGGTGAAGGTGGATGCGCGCAGCGTGTCGGCGCGATATCAGCTTGGCACCATCCTCGCCGCCCAGGGCCGCACCAAGGCGGCTGTCGAGGCATTCAACGAGGTGCTGCGCCTCAACCCACGGGCGACGGCTGCACAAGTGCAGCTCGCACAGTTGGAGCTCGCGCGTGGCGCGCCGGCCGCCTCCGTCCAGCTCGCCCGCCAGGCCATCGAGACCGATCCACACGATCCAACGGCGCGCATGTTGCTCGTGCGCGGCTACATGGCGCAGCGCCGATTCGACCAGGCAGAGACCGAGCTGAACGCGCTCTTGAAGGCGCATCCGAAGGTGGCGGCCGTGCACACCGAGCTCGGAAGGCTGCGGGTGCAGCAGCGCAACCGGCGCGACGCCCGCGCAGCGTTCCAGCGGGCGCTTCAGCTCGACGCCGCGTCTATCGATGCCACGGCGGCGTTGGCCTCGCTCGACCTGGCCGACGGCCGCCAAGAGGCTGCGCTGGCGCGCGTCGATGCGCGTCTGAAGGAATCGCCAGAAGATGCACGCGTCCTGCTGGTCGCCGCCCGTACGCACCTGGCGGCGCGTGATGCGGACCGTGCCGAGGAGATCCTCCGCGCCTGTCTGAAGGTTGCCCCGGAGACGTTCGACGCCTACGAGCTGTTGGGTCGGCTCTATCTCTCTCAGAGCAAGTTGGACCAGGCGCTGCGCGAGTTCGACGCGCTGGCGGCTCGCCAGCCGCAGCCCGTAGCGGCCCGGACGATGGCCGCCATCATCGTGCAGACGCAAGGTAAGAGGGCAGAGGCGCAGAAGCGGTATGAACGGATCGTGGACGTGAATCCGCGGGCGGCCGTCGCCGCCAACAATCTCGCGTGGCTGTACGCGGAGCAGGGAACGAACCTGGATATGGCGTTGGAGCTCGCCCGCAACGCCAAGGCGGCCTTGCCGGAACTGGCGGAGGTCGACGATACGCTCGGCTACGTGTATCTGCAGAAGAGCCAGCCGACGCTGGCGATTGCGCCGCTCCGAGAAGCGGTCAAGCGGGCGCCGAACCGGCCGGAGTTCAGGTATCGCTTGGGCCTCGCGTACTCGAAGGCAGGCGACGACAGCGCCGCGCGGCGCGAGCTCGAGCAGGCGCTCGAGATTCAGGCCGACTTCGCGGGTGCCGAGGACGCCCGCGCGCTCCTACGCGCGCAGTCGTGAGTCTTCCGCTCGCGTGCGACGCGACAACGATGCCTGGTGTGGTCCACAACCCGAAGCTGTCCAGAGACGTGCTCACCATCGATCCGGCCGCTGTCTCGGCGGCGATCGAGGAGGCGATTCGCAACGAGGTCCGCGGCTTTCGACGGCGTGGCGCGGTCGTCGGCGTATCCGGCGGCGTCGACAGCGCCGTCGTGGCTGCTCTCTGTGCGCGCGCCTTGGGCGCTGGCCGCGTCGTGGCGATCTTGATGCCCGAGCGAGACTCCTCGCCGGAGTCGACGCTCCTTGGAGAGCAATTGGCATCCCATCTGGGGATCGCGCACCTCGTCGAGGACATCACGCCCGCCCTCGAGGCCGTGGGTTGCTATCAAAGGCAGGTCGACGCAATTCGTCAGGCGATTCCCGAGTATGGCGAAGGTTGGCGCTCGAAGATCACGCTGCCATCACTTGCAGACGAGGAGCGTCTCAACGTTTCGCAGTTGACGGCAGAAGACCCGGCGGGGCGTCAGACGAAGGTCCGCCTGTCCGCGGCAGCATACCTCCAGCTCGTGGCGGCGACGAACTTCAAGCAACGTGTCCGGAAGATGATGGAGTACCACCACGCGGATCGGCTGAACTACGTCGTGGCTGGTACGCCAAACCGCCTCGAGTACGACCAAGGGTTCTTCGTCAAGCAGGGAGACGCGGCGGCAGACCTCAAGCCGATCGCGCATCTTTACAAAACACAAGTCTACGCCTTGGCAGCGTACCTCGGTGTGCCGGAGCGTATCCGCAGCCGTACGCCGACCACCGATACGTTCTCGCTGCCGCAGACGCAGGAGGAGTTCTACTTCACGTTGCCCTACGATGAGATGGATCTCTGCCTGTACGGGCTCAATCATGGTGTGCCGGTAGTCGAGGTCGCCGCAGTGCTCGGGCGTTCGGAGGAGCAGGTGGCGCGCGTCTATCGAGACATCGAGCGCAAGCGGCGCGCGACGCGCTATCTTCACGCCAGCCCGCGCCTCGTCCAGACCGTACCGGAGATCGATTGATAGAAATGAGCACAGCTCCAATCTTCATCATTGGCCTCAACCGCTCGGGCACGACCCTTCTGAGGTTGATGCTCGATGCGCACTCGCGGATTGCCATCCCCAACGAGTCGCACTTCTTCATTCGTTACTACGAGCGCCGAGCAGCGCTCGGTGATCTTGGAGAGCCCGAACGGCGTCTGGCGCTCGTCCAGGAGATCTTGGCTGAGCGCTACGTCCAGCTCTGGGATCGCAAGCTGACGCCGAGTGACATCGACCTGGACCGGTGTACGAGCCTGGAGGAGACGATTCGCCAGCTCTACCTGGCCTACGCGCGTACTTTTGGGAAGGATCTGTGGGGCGACAAGACGCCGGAATATGCGACCGAGGCCCACATCCTGAACCGGTTGTTTCCGGACGCGCGCTTCATCCATCTCATCCGGGACGGGCGCGATGTCGCGCTCTCCATCATTCAGCAGAAGTGGGGACCGAACGACTTCGTCACGGCGGTCCGCTCCTGGGCCGAGGATGTGACCTGGACCCGGAAGATGCTCGGGATGCTCCCGGCCGACAGGTGTGTGGAGCTGCGGTTCGAGGACTTGGTTGCGCAACCGGAGGCCGAGCTGCGCCGGCTGACGGATTTCATCGGCGTGGAGTTCGAAGAGAAGATGCTGCAGTACTCGGAAGGGGCCGAGACCAAGGTGGGCGGGAACATTCGTACGCCGATTCATGGGCACCTGAGCGACCGGCCGCTCGCCACGCAGGCGTTGAAGTGGATGCGCACGCTGTCGGCCGCCGACCAGGCCGTTGCCCATGAGCTGGCCGGGCGGGCACTCGCGGACCTTGGCTACCCGCCGGGAGTGACCGGGCATCCGTTCCGCATCCTACGCAAGGGGTATCACCGCGTACGGGAAGGGGTCGCCTGGCGGTGGAAGCGCCATGGTCGGGCGCGTTCGCCGAACAACGCGTCGTCTCGACGCCCCGGCGAGACGCCTTCCGCACGCCGCGGCGAGGCACAATCTGGACGCCTCGGCGAGGCGTCCCTACCCAGGGAATGAGTCATGTGCGGAATTGCCGGCATCGTCACGCTGCGAGATGACCTGGCGCCGCCATCGACGGAGCGGCTCATCGAGATGGCGAGCGCGCTCAGGCACCGCGGTCCAGACGAGCTCGGCGTCTACCGCGACGAGAGCGCCGGTCTCGGCCACGCACGCCTCTCGATCATCGACGTCGCGACTGGCCAACAGCCGCTTTCGAACGAAGATGGCACGCTCTGGGTCGTCTTCAACGGCGAGATCTTCAATTACATCGAGCTCGGCGACGAGCTCCGGGGGCTCGGGCACCAATTCCGCACGCGCAGCGATACCGAGGTGATTGTCCACGCGTACGAGGCGTGGGGTCCGCGGGCGTTCGAGCGCTTCAACGGCCAATGGGCGGTCGCGCTCTGGGACAGCCGTGAGCGTGCGCTGGTGCTGGCGCGCGATCCGTTCGGCGTTCGCCCCTTGTACGTCTGTGAGCACGGCGGTCGCTTCTATTTCGCAAGTGAGGTCAAAGCCATCTTCGCAGCAGACCGTACGATACCGCGTGAGCTGGACCCGCTCGGCATCGAGCAGCTCTTCACGTTCTGGACAACGATCGCGCCGCAGAGCGTGTTTCGCGGCGTCAGCGAGGTCGAGCCTGGAGTCACGCGCATCTACCGGCGGGGCGGAGCGTCGACCTCCTGGGCGGTGGAGCAGCGGTATCCGGTTGATGGTGAGGGAGAGTTTTCCGGGTCACGAGACGAGGCGGTGGAGGCGGTTCGCGGGGCGCTCGAGCAGGCAACGGAGCTCCGGATGCTGCGCGCCGACGTCCCGGTGGGCAGCTATCTCTCGGGCGGCTTGGACAGCTCGCTCGTCGCGGCGCTCGGTCTCAAAGCCAAGGGGGAAAAGTTCTGTACCTTCTCGCTGCGCTTCGAGGATGCCGAATACGACGAGACGCATTATCAGCGTCTGATGGCGCAGCATCTGGGCAGCGACCATCGCGAGGTGCTGGTGTCGCGCGAGGACATCGCCCGGCTCTTTCCCGAAGTCATCGAGCACACGGAGCGGCCGATTCTCCGCACGGCTCCGGCGCCGTTGTATCTGCTCTCGAAGCTGGTGCGTGACGCTGGCATCAAGGTCGTGTTGACGGGAGAGGGCGCCGACGAGCTGTTTGCCGGATACGATCTCTTTCGCGAGGCGAAGGTGCGCCGCTTCTGGGCCCGCCAGCCAGGTTCGACGCGCCGGCCTCAACTGCTCGAGCGGCTCTATCCGTACCTGGCCCGCTCGCCCGTGTCGCAGCGGGCGCTCACGCAGCAGTTCTTTGGACAGGATCTTGGTGCGTGGCGCGAGGCCGGGTTTGGTCACGACGTTCGATGGCGTGCTGCAAGCGCGCTCCGGCGCTTGCTGTCGGCCGAGCATCGCGCGGCCACTGCTGGTTGCGACGTGCGGCGGGACCTGCTGACCGATTTGCCGGACGATTTTCCGCGTTGGTCGTCGCTGGCGCAGGACCAGTACCTCGAGATTCGCACTCTCTTGTCCGGGTACATTCTCTCGTCGCAGGGCGACCGCATGCTCATGGCCCACTCGGTTGAGGGGCGCTTTCCGTTTCTCGACCGCCAGGTGGCAGCGCTCGCCGATTCGCTGCCTCCGTCTTACAAGCTCCGTGTGCTTGACGAGAAGCACGTGTTGAAGCGCGCGGCGCGCGACCTCGTGCCGAATGAGATCCTGGCTCGCCCGAAACAGCCCTATCGGGCTCCGGATGCTTTATCGTTCGTAGGACCTCGGCGGCCGGAATGGATTGACGAGGTTGCAAGCGAGCGCGCGCTCGCAGAAGCTGGCATCTTCAATCCGCCCGCCGCGCGTCAGTTGCTCGCGAAGTGCCGGGCGCGCGGAGCGGCCGGTCAGTTCTCCAATGCCGACAACATGGCTGTTGTCGCGGTCCTCTCGACGCAGGTTCTCCACGACCGCTTCGTTCGACGCCGCCCGGTTGCAGGTGCGCGCGTCACGCCGCGAACCGTCGTGGACAAGGCGGCCATTTACTGAGGTGCCAAGGCTACGTCAATGCTGTTCCGGAAAGTTCATGATGGCTGAGAATCACCCTCACACGAATTTGACCGATCGGCATCGAGTGGAGGCGCTCTTCCACGACCACAAGTGGGCGATGCGAGACTCGGGGCCTCGCCACTATCGGGCCCATCCTACGTACCCAATCTTCCAGCGGATGATGCTGTTCCTTGGTGACGATCTGGCCAACAAGCAGATTGTCGAGTACGGATGCGGACGCGGGTGGGTCACGAAGGAACTGGCCCGCCGCGGTGCAAGGGTTTCTGCCTTCGATATCTCGTCAGAGGCGGTCGAGAACACGCGCGAGGTGCTCAAGGCGGCGCATCTTCTGGACCACTGTGCGGTCGACGTGATGGGCGGCGAAGAACTGAAGTATCGGGATGACAGCTTCGATCTAGCTGTCGGGTTCGCGATCCTACACCATCTAGATCAGTACCGCGCCCTGGCAGAGTTGCGCCGGGTCCTGAAAGCGGGTGGCAGGGCCATATTTGCCGAACCACTGGCGTCGAATCCGGCGATCAGGTTGTATCGACACCTGACGCCGCAGTACCGCACACCGGACGAGGCGCCGCTGGACCTCAACGCTCTCTCGAAGGGGCTAGGAGGATTCGCTCGATTCGAGCATCACGACCAGCTTCTGCTCGCGTCAGCCGCAATGGGACTCTGTTACCTCCCAGGCCTCGCGCGCTTCGCACCAGTCGTGCAGCACTCGCTCATGCGTGTGGATGACGTTCTCCTGCGCCTCGTGCCACGGGCGGGCAGGTGGGCTTGGTACAGCATCCTTGTCCTACAGAAGTAGGGAAATGTCCTGGAATAACTGGACGGCTCGAGAGACAAGAGACGTGTCAGGGACCTACGACGCGCAGGCCCACTGGTGCCTTGGGAGTAGTCGGGTCCGGTCCCGGTCCCGGATCGCCTCCGCCAGAGCCGCCGACCTTTATCGGATAGCCTTCCTCGTTGACGTTTCCATCGGAGTCGACCACATAGAGATACGCGGTCTCTCCTTGATTGAACACGCCCAGATTGACCGAGAGCGTAATGGACGAGTCGGCCCACTGCGTGGCGATCTGGACTTCGCGCTTGGTGGATCTCTCCAACGAAGAAGCGTTGCCGAGCATGACCCGGGCGAGCGTGGTGTCGAAGTAGAGGTCGGCAAAATACCGCCAGTTGTTTGGCTTCCCGTACGGCCGACCAAAACCGCCGATGGCCTCGACGCGCTTCGTTCCCGGGGCACCATCGGTGCGTCCCTGATATTCGAGCACTTTCTTGCCGTTGTCGTAGATGACCAGCATGCCGTCGCTGCCGGCGCTCCACTTGGCGATGATCTCGTGCTTGGCCCAACGACCGACCGGGTTGGTTCCCTCAGCGCCAAACCACGTGTGGTTGTCCTTCAACCGCGGATTCGGGCCCAAAAACGACTCAGGACTGTTCGTGTAGACGTGCCACTTCACGTCAGAGCTCGGGCTCGTAGGTCTTACGTTGTATTCATAGTTGAAATGGTCCGGTACGTACGGCGGGGTTCCAACCGAGTGGATTGCAAGCTTGTGGTTGTTGTCTCCACCGAATGTCCAAGCGGGATCCATCTGGTACCAGTAGGAAAGATACATAGATCCGGTGTTCTCGTACGCTTTCCAGACCATGACGTTGTAGCCTGCGTTGGCCGTGGACTCGCCGTGTGCACCCGCGAGGTAGCGGCCCACGCGGTTGTGAGGTGGAGAGACGCCACGAATAGGCCGTCGATAGCCAATGTTGAAGTCGGAATTCTTCGCCCGGTCCGGCCAGCCGCCATCCCACTTGTCACGAAGGTTCGTGCCTGACGCATCGTCCCACACGATTGGCGCAGGGTTGGGCTTGGACCCAAACCGCGCGCCCGTGATCGTCACGTTCGCCTTGTGCGACCACTCTCCAGAACTCGCAGTGATCACTGGCTGAGCTTGAGCGACACTAATACTGCCGAGGGTGAGGAGCAATGCCCCGGCGATGGCGGATTTCGTTGGAAGAGAATTCATGATTTCAACGGCGGCCATTACGAACCCTTTCGTGGCACGACGGTGACGATGACTCGTAGAATAGCAAGGCACGGGCCATGATACCGTACGCGGCTTCGTGCGCCGGCCATAGCTCCGATCCTGCCCGAAATCTGTTCGGCCTGCGACGTTCCAGAGATACGCGATGTGACAGTTCCGTAGGAGATTTACGATTTTGCAATCCCTCGCCAAAAATCGGACGACTGCGCTACGGGTGCTTCACATAATCGATAGCGCCGGTCTCTACGGTGCCGAACGAGTGCTACTAGAGCTAGCCGTCGAGCAGCAGAAGCTCAACCACATACCCACGATTGTGTCCATCGGCTCGCCTGGTTGCGGTGAGAAACCGGTGGAACGAGCCGCTCGAGAGCGCGGGCTGCCAGTACGGATCGTCCGAATGTTACCTGGACCGAACCTCAGAGGGGCATTGCAAGTTCTTCATCTAGCCCGCGACGAGGCGGCCGACGTTCTGCACAGCCATGGCTACAAAGGCGACATCCTCCTTGGGTTCCTGCCCAGGCGACTGCGATCGATTCCATTGGTTGCGACCGTGCATGGGTACACGGACGTTAGCGGCCTGAGCCGAATGTGGCTGTATCATCGCGTCGACCGCCTTGCATTGCGATGTGCCGATCGCGTCGTGCTGGTTCATCGCGGTATGACGGCTACACGCGGGTTGAATCGCCTGCACGACCGGCGTTGGCGCGTCATCGAGAACGGGATCCCTCAAGCTGCGCCTGTGTCCTCCGCGTCGTCCGCCGATACATCCTCATTCGTAGACGACGATATTGTTCGGTTCTGTAAGAGCGGGTCAGTTGTGATTGGTGCGATCGGGCGGCTGTCGCGAGAGAAAGGTTTCGACCTCATGTTGCGCGCCGTCGGACAGATCGCGCGCGATCGAGACGACGTCGTGGTGCTGATCCTGGGCGAGGGCAGGCAACGCGCGCCGCTCGAGCGACATGCCCGCGATCTCGGACTCGGCGACCGAGTCTTGATGCCAGGATATCGGAGCAACGCGAAGGATTATCTGCGCCTGTTCGATGTCTTCGTTCTACCGTCATTGACGGAGGGGCTTCCGATCGTTCTATTGGAGGCGATGCAAGCGGCCGTACCAATCGTGGCGAGCCGCGTAGGCGGCGTTCCAAACGTGCTCGACGAGGGGCGAGGCGGCCTATTGGTCGAACCTGGTGATTCGAGCGCTCTGGCGAGGGCGATTCTGCGCTGCATAGACGACCGTGCGCTTGCCTCACAACTGGCGGAGTACTCGCTGACCCAGTCGTCGTCTCGGTTCAGTAGTCGAGTCATGGCGGAGCTCTACCTGGAGCTCTACCTGGAGCTTTATCGCGAGGTCGCGGCTGCGGGCTGACATCGAAGATCGTTGTGACGATGCTGCTATCTCGAGGCACGGTCATGACGCTCGAGAGGTGGAGAGCTAGAGGGAAAGCCAATGAGCAAGGATGAACTAGTTTTGAACGCGGTAGGCGATGTGTGTCTGGGCGACAGCCTGATCAGTCTAGGTTTTGGCACCCGAAGCGCGATCGAAGCCTGCGGTCCACATTTCATCTTCGATGCAATCCGTGATGTCTTGAAGAACGGCGACCTTCTCTTCGGTAACCTGGAGTGCGTGCTCTCCGACAGAGGACTCGAGCGCCGGGATCCCCAATCGGTCTATCTGCGGGGCGCTCCGGAGGCAGTCGAGGCGTGCGTGGACGCCGGCTTTCATGTGATGAACATCGCTAACAATCACACGCTCCAGTACGGTGCAGAAGCATTCCGAGATACGACTCGGCTTCTCAGGAACAACGGCATCGCACCCCTAGGCATCGCGAGCGGCGGCGAGTATCACTCTGAGCCAGTCATTCTGGAACGAAACGGAATCTCGATTGGATTCCTGGGTTATTCCCACGAGTGGGAGCAGTACTTTGACGGTGACCCGCTGTACGCCGCGACTCGCAGAGAGGGTATCTTGGCAGACCTCACGCGCCTCAGGAGATCGGTCCACTACGTTGTGGTCTCGATGCACTGGGGCCTCGAGTACATGACGTATCCCTCACGGGACATGACTCATCTCGGACGCATCCTGATCGACCATGGTTGCGACGTCGTGCTCGGCCACCATCCCCACGTCGTGCAGGGCTGTGAGCGATACAAGCACGGCTTGATCGCGTACAGTCTCGGGAACTTCGTCTTCGACAAAACATGGTGGCAGACCTGCCTGCGCACGGTCGTGGTGCAAATTACGTTCGCACGCGACCGCCGTGTCGGGGTGTCCCATGCGCTGATTCCAGTGCGTGTCAGACGAAACTACCAACCGGCCCCAGTCGATGGACAGACTGCCCAGCGCGAGCTCGCTGCGCACGCACGGCTGAGGGATGCGATCAATCGGGATCTAGGTCGCGGACCGCTGACGTATGCCCGTGCGCAGAAGCTCAGGTTGGTGCTGTTGGTTGTGCTCAAGTTCGCGCACATCGTGCTAAATATTCGCCGGTATGAACCCCATGTGCGACGACATTTGATCTTGAAGAAGTTGTTGCGTTTCGCCTCGAGGCGACCGCTCGCCTCGAAACGCCTGGAGATGCGGCATTGAACGTATGTTTTGTTTACAAGGAAGACTATCCATGGGATGTTCGCGTCGAAAAAATCGTCAAGACTCTCGCAGAGCGGGGCCATAGTGTCACGCTTGTAGCGAACAATACGGCACGTCGCGCCCGTCACGAACGCTTAGACGCCATCACGATCAGGCGACTTCAAGCGCTGCCCGGGATTTTCGGCCGCCTGAATGACGCCGTCAGCCTCCCCGTCTTTTTTAATCCGCTGTGGTTATTCGCAATCTTCCGAACCCTGCGCCGGACCGGTGCGCCCGTTGTGATCGTGCGAGATCTGCCCTTGATGCCGGCTGCCCTCCTCATCGGTCGGATCCTCGGGCGCCGCATCGTCTTCGATATGGCCGAGTGTTATCCTGCGATGTACGCCTCGGCTCTGCGCTTCAGCGATCAGAAGGCCGGCAATTACATGCTGAAGAATCCGCACTTTGCGGCGCTGTTGGAGCGCATATCGGTCCGCTATGCCGACCACGTGCTGGTCATGATCGAAGAGTCCCGCGACCGACTTCTCCAGTTAGGCTTCGACGCAGCCAAGATCACCATCGTTTCCAATACGCCTCGCACCACAGCGGCTGCAACGCCGAGAACCCACCTCCGCAAGGACGTTCTGAAGATCATCTACGTTGGGTTCGTCACGCGCCTTCGAGGAATCGACAACGCCCTCCACGGTCTGGCTGCGTACGCTGCCGCCGATGTTCCTCGGCCAAGCGTCGTGCTTCACGTTGTGGGGACGGGCGCGGCCTTGGCAGAATGCCGCGCGCTGGCAGACCGGCTTGGCCTCGGCCCGCTGGTGCAGTTTCACGGTTGGCTCGAGCACGACTTCGTGAAGGAGCTGTACGCCGAGAGTGATATTGGTGTACTGCCGTACCATGTATGCAGCCACTGGAACCACACGATTCCAAACAAGCTCTTTGATTACATGGCTTCAGGTATCCCGGTGCTGTGTACAAACGTGCGGCCCATCCAGCGGATTGTCGACGAGGTCGGCTGCGGCCTGGTCTGCGCTGACAACGACGCCGCCTCCTTCGCTGAGTGTCTGTTGCGGCTAACCGACTCCGACGTACGCGCGGACATGGGCCGGCGTGGATTCGAGGCCATCCGGGCTCGCTATAACTGGGAAACCGACAGCATGCGATTGACTGACGTGGTGGAGAGGTTAGCCCCACGGCGTCCAGAAGATGCTCTCGGATGAGAGGGTGTCGGGCAACGCCCTCGTCCTAGCCCCGCACTCGCTGCCCGCCGTCGACCACGAGCGTGTGCCCGTTGATACCGGCAGCGCCGTCGCTGCACAGAAACTGGGCCGCCAATGCGACCTCCTCGAGAGTCGTCAGGCGGCCTCGGGGTGAGCGACTAATCGCATCCTGGAGACGACGCTCTTTGTCGGGGAACGCATCCCATGCCTCCGTCAGAACACTGCCAGGTGATAGCAGGTTGACACGAATGCCCCGCGGCGCGAGCTCGAGTGCCAGGTGGCGGCAAAGCGCCTCCAGCCCTCCTTTGGACGCACCGATCAGCGTGTAGTGTGGAAATGCGTGGACCGCGCCTTCTGACGACAGCCCGAGGATGCTGGAGCCCGGACCAAACCTTGGAAGAAGCGCTTGAACCAGATCGAAGAAGGCCCGCACGTTCAGGGCAAAGGTGAAGTCCCAGTGCCGCAACGTCAGATCATCGAACGGGCGGTGTATGCCGGTGGCGGCACAATGGACCAAGCCAGAGAGCGGAGCGGTGCCCACCGCTTCGAGCACGCGTCTCTTGCCCTCTGGCGATGTCACGTCCGCTCGACAGAGCTCGATGGGCGCTCCACTTCCGCTCGTTCCCGTGGCAAGCGACTGCGCAGCCTCCTCGTTGTGGGCGTAATTGGCAATGACGTTGGCGCCAGCCTGCGAGAAACACGCCGAGATGGCGCGACCGATGCCGCGCGTGCCGCCGGTCACCAGGAAGCGCTTGCCCGCGAGGGAGAACGTGTCGCTCATGGCGTGGCGTTCGACGAGCCGCCCGTGTTCCGCCGCAGGAGATATCGCTCCAGCACCTCATCGCGATAGTCGGCGGCAAGTGCGGTGCGCGCAACGAAGGAAAAGAACAGCTCCGCCTCGGCGACGTCACGCTCCTCGACAGCAACGCGGCAGGTCGCGGTCGCAAATGCCGGGGCGCTTGCCTTGATCTCGGCGTAGATGTCGGCTCTGTGCCCTGGCGAGACCCACTGGCGAAATGAGGCCTTCCGGATCTGAACGAGCATCGCCTTGCCGCGCTCAGGGCTTTCCGCATCGAGGCACTTGCCAGCGGTTTGCGCCATCATCTCGACCAGCAGGACGCCAGGGACGACCGGAAAGCCAGGAAAGTGATCTCGAAACACATCTTCGTGAGGCGGCATCGTCTTGATGCCATGAACATGCTTCCCTGGCTCCATGGCCAGGATTTCGTCTACGAGGATGAACCGCACGCCGTCACTCCCACCAGCCGCAGAGCCAACCAGAAGTGCTCATGAGTCCGACCACACATCGACACTAGCCCGCGCTGGCATGGCGAGCTCTGGCGATTCGCTCGTAGAGCTCCACATGCTGTCGATAAACTGCTGTAATAGCCAAGCGTTCCGCCAGACTGTCGAGCGCGTCCCTCGACGAATCGATCGCTGCTGTGGTGATTTGTTCGATTCGTTGTGCGAGACCCCTCGGGGTGAATTGCCAAAAGAGGTGGATCGCCCCAGGGGCCATCTCATTGTAGTCGACGATCTGCGGTATGTTGGAGCCGAGGATGGGCTTTCGGCATGCAATCCACGTGGACAACGATGACGACGCCGACATGCGCGAAAAGGGACAGAGGGCCAAATCGGTGGCGGCCAAGTAAGTTGCGAGATCGGACTCATCAACATAACCCGTGATCCGAAGCCGCCCCTCTACGCCAAGTGTTGTTGCGCGGTCACGCAGGTCAGCGACGAATTCATCGCAACCAGGACCCGCCCCTGGAGCCCCCAAGAAGACAGCGACATATTCTTCTGGCAAGAGCTTGAGGGCTTCCACCACCAATGCGTGACCCTTGCGCTGATGAATGAACCCAAGCAGGGTCACTACCTTTTTGTTGACGAGACCCAGCTCTCGCTTGGCGGCCGCTGGATCGGGCAAGAGGGGCATCGACTCGACGAAGTGAGGAACGACGTGTACCTTGGACTCCGGAACGACCGACACGAGACGCCTCTGTTCCTCGCGGCTGCAAACAACGAGCATCGCGGCAATCTTGGAAAGGTGTCGATACTCGTCACCACGGGCAAGCACGACGCTCCTCTGTCGTGTGTCGAGAGTAGCAATGCGCATGGTCTGCCTTAGCCAGGGTTTCACTATTTGGCGAAGGTGAGCCATGCGTGGAGGAACATAGATGTCGTGGATCGTGACCACCAAGGGACAAGCGAGGTGCTCAACGAAGCGCTCGACGTTGTGAACGGCTGCTCGGCCCCCCCAGATCGTCTTGTTGTAGTGAACGTGCGCCAGATGGCAGTCGCCGAATGCCTTGGCTATGTCTTTGGCTTCATCAGGCTGCAGCGTCTGGCCTGAGGCAAAGACATGACAATGCTCCCGAACGCGGACGGTCGGCGTACGGGCGGCTTCCTGGGCAAGGTACTGACTATATCGGCGTATGCCGTGGTCTACGGCTCCAACGTGTAGATAGCCAACGGTCAACGTCATGGCGAGCGTGCGAAGGGTTACAAAGAGTGCGGCTGCTATCGGGCTGTTGAATCACCCTTGTTGCCGCGCTGGGTGTCCAGGCGATGGCATGTGTGCCCGATCGAAGCGCGGCACAGGCTCCGGTCGCAGGAGGCGGCTCGTCAGATACCGAAACCCGCCCACCAACTCTCGCCACGGCCGGCCGAACATCGCCGCCTCGAGCTGCCACCAGGCGCGCCTGCACCATTCTCTCAGGTAGGTGCGCCGGGCACGAGGATGGAGGATGAGCTTGACGTAGTAGGCGCCTCGACCGTAGTCGTAGCCTCGCGATTGACGGATGGCGTCAGACCCGGGTTTCCGGCCATGGTGATGAGCGACGACAAGCCGAGGATCGTAACGTCCGGACCAGCCGGCCCAGGCGGCGCGGGCCAGATACTCGATGTCCTCCCCGGCGACGCACGTCGTGCCGGCGCCGAGGTGCGGATCGAAGCCCCCGATGGCCCGGACCACCTCGCGGGAGATCGCCATGTTGGCCCCATGCATGGTGCCGGCCGCCAAGAAGGTCCGTGGGCGAATCTCCGACGGCGTCCTGATGGACGACAGCGTTGGCGCATCGGTGGGATCGTGCACGACGACGAGGCCACCGACGAACCCCGGCTTGTGCTCTTCGAAGATCTCAACGAGGGCCCGGAGATAGTCACGTGCCGGATAGCAGTCATCGTCGGTAAACGCCAAGAGCTCACCGGACGACTCTGCAATGCCAACGTTACGCGCTCGAGACAGTCCGGCAACGGGCGCCAGAACGCAATGGACCGGAACAGTCGCCGACCGCGCGAACTCGTCGAGGATCGCCGGTGTCGAGTCGGTCGACGCGTTGTCGACCAGAATCAGCTCCCATCCGCCTGGCGGCGACTCCAGTTGCCCGAGCCGCGTGAGGAACTCCAACAACCGAGACCCCCGATTTCGCGTACAGACGATCAGCGAGACCTTTGGCTCGTCGGACAGCACGTACTCCTCTCGGTGTCGGCTTTACGGGACACGACTCCATTCTACCGATGGCGGAAGCGTACCCGCCACGAAAGATAGCTCATTGCACCCACAACCTCTCTTGCCGTCCTTCGAAACTGACGCTGCTTCGTCTGCCAGTACCAGCGCTTGAGATAGCTCAGCCGCATCTGTCGATCCAATAGGCACTTGGCAAAGTAAGCGCCGCGGCCAAAGTCGTATCCTTTCCGCAACTCAACTGCAGCCTCCTCACGTCTCCCATGATGGTGGTAGACGAGAGGGCGTGGGTCGTACATCCCGGCAAAGCCGGCGAACGTCAGCCTCGCGAGGATCTCCACATCCTCGCATGCAAAAGGGGTTCCCGCCCCCATCTCATCATCGAACCCGTCAACGGTTGCCAGCGCCTCCCTCCGGAAGGCACAGTTTGCGCCTTGGATGACGCCTGTTGGCACGAACGAGTACGGTTTGATGTCGAGTCGTGACCTTACGGGACGGATGGTGATGGGATAGTCTGCTGCATCGTAAAGAAGGATCCTGCCACCCAGGAACGCCACGTCCTGCTCGCCGAAACACTCGACAAGCTTCGAGAGGTAATCTGGGGCGGGATAGCAGTCATCGTCCGTGAACGCGACGATGGCGCCAGAGGTCCTCCGCCAGCCGGCATTCCTGGCGCGTCCCAATCCTGGACGGCCCTCTAGGACCACATGGACAGGAAAGGACGCGTCTCGCTTGAAGCGCTCGAGAAGCCCGACAGTGTCATCCGTTGAGCCGTTGTCGACGACAATCAGCTCCCATGGCACAGGCGATTGGAGATTGCTGAATGTATCGAGGCATCGCTGTAGCTGTTCGGCACGATTGCGTGTGCAGACCACAACGGACAGCGTGACTCCTGCGCTTGCTGCTACATATGGCTCCTGCACGGTCGTCACGGCTGACCTCGGCGATTCGAGCCGACTCTCACCGTGAAGATTGTCCGAGCTGTCGGCTCCCATGAGCTGCCTCAGCTTGACGAATGACAGAACCGCTCGATAGGTATCCGGCTACACATCGAATCGAGGAAACAACGCAAACAACAGGCCCTCCCTCTGACGGACGAACGCCTTGAGCTCGGGCGTATAGTACCGCTCCCAGCGCTGTTCGGGAGTGCGTCCTCCTTCAGGCGGAAATACTTTTTCGGCAGTTCGCACGAACTCGATCTCTGCAGGTGCGTAGCTTGCGCTCAACAGAAACTCATGGAGCTCTTGATTGAGATTCGTTTGATCCAAGAGCCGCAGGTTGCACATGTCATTTCGGTAGGCGCTCGATTCGATATACGCTTCAGTGAGCAGCGGATAGACGGTCCCCGGATCCCGAAAGTAAAAGTCGACGAACTGCTGAGTGTGAAAGCCCGGCGTCTGCTCGGGTTCGGTTGGATGGTGATAGCGGATCAACCTCTTATTCGAGAGGTGAACGAAATCGGCGAAGGTGATGTCGGGATAGCGCGGGTAGGCTTGCGTCACCTCGTCCACGGGACCGAACATTTCTGGGTGGGTGCGCCACCACGCGAACTCGTACTGAGAGACGTATCGATCATAGGGGTTGCGAATAGTCGCCACTACCGGTCTATTGCGGTACTGCACCGGGATGTCACGGTATCTTCCATGCTGGTCGCGCGTGGTTAGCTGCAGTTTGAGGACAAGACCGGTCTCGACGTTCGGCAGTTGAGTGAGGCTCGCCGGATCGATGCGGACGGTTTCTATACGATCTCCACGAGCCTCGTGGATCTTCACCAGAGTAGCCGTGACGAACGTACCGCCTGTTTTTGGCTGATGAATGTAGGTAAATTGTGGGGTAATCAGCATTTGGACCGTCCGTACAAAGACTCATGGACTGACGAGGTCCCATCTGGCGAGGCGGAACCATGTCAAGGCTCAGCCGGAGGTCGAACCGAATAGCCGAAGAGCTCGAAATCCTTCGCGTAGACGTCCTGAACACGCCGCTGGATTGCCTCGTTGGCATAGTAGCTCTCCAAGCGTGCCCGGTCTCCGCGCGTCTCATTGGCATGGGGGAGCTGCGCGTGAACGCCAAGTCGCTCACACACCTTGGCAAAATCCTCCTCGATCCGCTCAACGCGCCCAACGAAATCCATCACGAGCTTGCCGCCAAGCTCGAGGAACTCGTGTTGCGGGCGGAAATGCTCGGGCCACTTGGGCTCGGGCTTTAGCCACCGCAGGACGAAATCCTGGAAATCGGCGTATTCACTGAGAACCTGGTCTCTGAATTCGCGATTGCTGGGCCACGCAGGGTGTCCGCCTGCTCTGAGGAATTCGTAGGCCGAGACAAGGCGTGTGTATGGGTTGCGGACAAAGGTGAACTTGAAGTATCGCCAGAAGTCTCGGCCGAAGAGCCTGCAATAGTCAGACGCGTCATCGTGTCCCCCAGCGAGGTTGCCGAAGAGTGCCATAGCGACACTCACACCGGCGGCTTTGGGGACATGCACGAAGATACAGCGGTGCTCGTCGAAGGGGCTCAACGAGTACGTCACGGCGTTTGCGCCCTCTCCCACGTGCACCACTTCCCGGCGCCTGGCGTCACACGCACTGCGGTTGGTCCAATGCCAAAGCGCGCATTGCTGCGCTTCGGGCAAACGGTTGATCAGCCTCTTGACGACTGGCCTGAGAGGGCGTGTCGCGATCGGCTCTGAACTATTGACGCCCATTGTCTAGGAACGTGAGTAGCCCAGCTTGAAGAGTCGGCAAATCGCTGAAGTTATCCCGCACGTACTGCTCATACGACCTCAATACGTGGTCGTCGTAGCCATAGCCATCCTTTAGGTCCATAGCCGTCAACGCGTCGTCGAGCCACTGTGTGTCTGCCTCGACACGTAAGAATGCCGCGAGTTTGATAAGCATCTCGCGAGATATCTCGTGCTCGAAATAATGGAAGAAACGGTCGGGAAAGCGACGTTGAAGCTCACCAACCCACTGAATTTCGTCCAACACAGCCTGCGTGCACTCCAGCAAGGACGCGTGCCGGTTCAGGCCGTCAAAGATCGCGACATGGCCGGTCTTGAGATTTGATGCGGCACAATCGAGGGGATTCCTAATCGGCAGGAGAAACCGCAACCGATCGTTGCGGGCAAGGACGTCTTCAAAATCAAAGTGACTGCGCCGGATAGCGTTCGAGGTCCTGAGAGACTCCTTCCAGAACAGACACCGGATGTCATCCTTGAGGATCTGGCCTCCCCGACTGCGATGCAGCGCAGCCAGCGGATGCGAAGGATCGAAGGCATGCGAATGTATCAGGGAGCCGCCATAGTTGCCTCTGGTCCCACCCTTGGACACGAAAATCGCGTACTGGACGAAGCGATTGAACCGAAGGTCGGAGTAAGCGGCGATGAAGTCGACATGTCTGTTGCCGAATATCCTGCTGCCTGCGTGATTCAGGACTTGACAGTTGGGATGTAGGAATATCACGGACGCCGTTAACGTAGTCAGGTTTCGATAGGGACCGAGAGTGAGGCAGACCGTTTTGCAGCTTCGTGTGTCAACCGACCGTGACCGTATCAGGTTCCCAGCGTCTACCAACTTTTGAGTGAGCGTCGCGAGGGGCTCAAGGCGCCGTCTTGCGCGGTGTTCCACAAGTGGATCTCCTGCGGAGAATGGTCGTTCAGTCCGCCTCAGTCCGAAGGTCATCTGGGCGTCGCCTCCCTGAGGACCCAGAATCCTAGCACGGTGAAGCTTCGTAGTGACATGGGTGGCTGCGAGGCAATGTCGTGTCGCTGCTATTCCACGTCGAAGTCGCAACCTGTCAAGAACCACCCTTCGCCCGATGCCAAACGCTTGTGCAGCGTGCCGGTGCTCGCCCGGACGAAGAAGGGTAGCCGCTCGTCGGCGCGAGGGCGAAACCCGGCCGCTTCGATCATGGGAGCAACAGTGGTGCCATACGCGAGGCACCGTACCAGTCGGGCGCCATCGTGGATGAGCTGGTCCACTGCGGCGTGCATGATGAAGAAAAGGGGTGAGACCCCATCCTCGATGCTGGGCAGGGCGAGCCAATCGGCAATGTCTCCTTCCTTGCGACTATTCGGTCGCGCGAGATTCAGCCTGGTGACGACATAGCCTACGAGACGGCCGCTCACGAAGCCTCCGTGAATACGGTAGCGGCATCGCGGATTTCGCACGAAGCGCCAGTTCAAGTACTCGGGGCTGCGCCGCACCAGGATCCGACCCTGGCCCTCGGACGCGCGACTGAGTGCCGTCACGTCATCGTCGAACTCATTCAGCTCACGCAACTCCAGGGACGGCGGCGGCCGCCGGCGGCGTCGCGCGCGCTCGAGCGCGAGCAGGGCGTCGCCTGCCGTGGCCGCCACACGGGTAAGCGGCCCCAGCTTCGCCTGCCGCTCGATGAAGTCACGGCTGCGGACGAGCGTCTTCCAGACGCGAAGATCGAGGGCCTGCTCGAACATTCGCGAGATGAGCTTGTGCGATCGTGCGTTGCTGCCCGTGACCAACGTGATCGGGTAGTGCTCGAAGATCACGAGGTTCATGAGGGCCCCCAACCCGCGGCCGTCGAAATCGGGACGTACCATGATGTCGAGCGTGCGCGTTGCCGGTTGCGCCTCGCCATCGACCACGAGCACGACGGGCTCGAGCCCCATGCCACCGATGATCTCGTTCTCCCTCTCGAACACCCAGTAGGGCGTCGGGTGTGTGGCGAGCTGTGAATTGAAATAACGCCACCGGACGAACGACTCGTCATCCCACCACATACCGCCGCCGGACACGAGGCGGCGCAGCTCGAGGATGCGCGGGAGATCGGCCTCGGTAGCAGGGCGGAAGGCCTCGAGGAGGCGCTCGTACGGAACGCCCAGACTCTGACTCACGTACGGGCCGAGCTGTTGAAGGGACCAGGACACTGAGATTGCGGCGCGACAGCCGTATCACGCAGACGTACGGACGGAGTCATTCGCAAGGCGACCGTGCCTATGCAACACGTCCAGGATATCCTGAACGGACTGGAGCCCGGGCAACTCGGATTCGGTGAGACGAATCCCAAACCGTTCGTCGAGCTGCGCCATCAGGACGAGCTGGCCGAGTGAATCCCAGGCAGGGATGGCGTCCCGAGCTGTTGCCGGCTGTATGTTTTCCCTCGACTCCTCGAACATCTCTGCCACCCACGCGAGCGCCTCGTCTTGTGACACCGCGTTTGGTGAGCTGTCCTGCTCCATGCTCATACGTAACGATCCTCCTTCAGCCCGAAAGTTATTACCATCGACAGTCGTAGCGCAGGCCTTTAGGCCTGCCCGGCGGCGGGCAGGCAGGCCTGAAGGCCTGCGCTACTGGGCGGAATAGCCTCCATCCACTGCCAGGTCAGTGCCCGTAATCCAGGTCGTCGTTGGGGCGAGCAGGAACACCACGGCGCGCGCGACATCGATGGGCGAGCCGGGGCCCAGCGGATGCTTCTGCTCGAGAGCCGATACCTGCTCCCTAGTGAGAGCCCCCAACGCATGGTCCGTCATTGGCGTCCTCACCAGTCCCGGCGAGATCGCGTTCACGCGGATCCTGCGGCGGGCAAGCTCGATGGCCATGGCGCGTACCGCCGCGGCGATCGCTCCCTTGGTGGCAGAGTAACCAGTCTCACCAGCGGCCCCTACCTTGCCGTAGATCGATGACAGGAACAGGAGACTGCCGGCATCCGGCTCCATGACATCGCGGCGCGTCACATGACGCGCGAGCTCTAATCCAGCCTGGACATTGACTGTCATCATGGACTGCACGACGTCAGCCGTGCTCGTCCTGAGCGGGCTGGTCACGACGATCCCGGCGGCATGACACAGCCCGTAGATCCGGCCTACCTGCTTTGCCATACGGGCGATCGCCGGACCGATCGCTGACAGGTCACAAAGATCGAGCGCAAGGGTCTCGTGTCGGTCACCGTCGAGCGATTGGCGGGTGTCGTCGAGCGTTGGACCATTGCGTCCGACCAGCACCAGGCGGGCGCCGTGTCGGCTGAGCTCTACGGCCGACGCGCGGCCAATCCCAGACGAGGCGCCCGTGATGATGACCCACTTCCCACCGAAATCGAGGAAAGAGGCGGCGCCCAGTGTCATATCGTATTGGCTCCCGCCTTCGCGTGGCTTCGGCGAGGCAACTGTGATTCGGGCGAGGTCGTATCGGCGGACGGCCACTCGACGTGCCGCACGATTGTCGCCGGCTCCAAAGGGAGGAGCGCCGCGCCCCAGGACAAGCCCACGCCGTAGCCGAGCAGCATCAACCAGAGTGGGGCGGTTCGGTCGCCCAACGTCAGACCCTGCGTGATGGTCAGTGGAACCGATGGCCCCCCTGGATTTCCATAGCTGTCCAAGATGATCGGCACCTTCGCGACCGGTAGATCGCACTTGGTCATGAGGTGCTTCATGATGAAGCGATTCGACTGATGGAAGATGTAGTAGTCGACCTCGTCCCGGGATCGATCCGCCAACCGCAGTGTGTCTTCGATGAGCGGGGGAATCACCTTAATCGTGAAGTTGAAGACGTTGGCCCCGTTCATCTTCACGTAGTGCGATTCTTCGTTGGCGCAGAAGCGATCGCGAAAGCCACCAGCTTCGACAATCAGATCGTCGTAGCCAGTGCCATCGGTATGGAGCGTGAAGTACCAATTACCGTCGGTGGCGTCGCTTCGCTCGAGCGCCGTCGCCGAGCCGGCGTCACCAAAGAGTAGAGACACGGCCCGGTCACTTTCGTTCGCGTAGAGCGTCGGCGTCTCACCATGGAGCAGCAGCACGCGCCGCAGGCCGCCGTTCTGCAACATCATCGAGGCCAGCCACAGGCCGTAGACGTACCCGGAACAGCCAAGCCCGAGGTCGAACGCTGCACAGTGCTCCGCCAGCCGGAGACGCTTGTGTAGCAGGCAGCTCGACGAAGGCATGAAATAGTCGGGCGTCTGGGTCACCATGATCAGCCCGTCGATCGAGTCTCGCTCCCAGGCCAGATCCTCCAGGAGCGCCTCGGCCGCCCCGAAGCAGAGATCCGTACTGCACGTGCGGTCGTCGACGATGCGGCGCTCCGTGACGCCGGCCATGGCGACCACCTTGCGCACTTCATTCTTGGCGAAGGCCGTCGTGTCGGTCAGATTGTTGAACCGGCGTTCGGGCACGCACGTGGCGAGACCCTGCAGCGACGGTGCCGTGATGATCGATTGCGCCATGGTCTACATCCTACGCCCAGCCAGGGGGCACCCCCTATATCTTCCGAAGAAGCTGCTGGCCCGCCAACACGTCAGCGGCACGCTCGATGGTCGCCAACGGCAGCTCGGCACGCTCGGCAATATCGGTCAACGACCAGCTCCCATCGGACAAGGCGAGCACCCAGAACATGGCGGTGCTGAGGTCGTCCGGGTCGCCGCCGCCGCCCATCGCTCGGTACACACCGCGTCGTCCGAGTTGCGGCTCGCCGTACGGCGCCAGATTCTGAAACATCGCGTCGGTCTCGAGCCGCGACAGCATCGCCAGACAGGCGTCGAGCGCATCGTCGAGCTGCGCCGCCGAGATGAAGCTCAGATCGTCGGCAGACGTGTGGTACTCGGGAAACCGGTCGTGGCGCCCGCGCATGAGCGATCCGAATGGGATGCGAAACCCAGGCGCGTTGAACTGCCGCTCGTCATAGCCGAACGGGAAGAAGTCGATGACGGTCTCCTCCCGACCGCGATCATGAAGGACGCGGGTAGCGGCGCGGTCGACGGGACCATCGCCCGCAAGGCTCTTCTTGTAGGTCAACGGACGTGCATCGCCCAAGCACACGAGGCTCAGGCCGCCGCGAATGTTCAAGGAGTCGTCGCGATGAGTTGCCAGCCACGTCAGCGAGCCAATGGTGCCAGGGATGAAGAGCAGGCGATAGGAGAAGCGCCTGTCCCAGGTGGAGAGCTCGCGGCCGAGAAATGTAGCAACGGCGATCCCGGAGAGATTGTCGTTGCACATGGACGGATGGCAGACGTGCGCCGAGATCACGATCTCGTCCGAGACACGGCCCGGGAGCTTCAACTCGCCGTAGGTCAGCGCCCCAGCCGTCAAGCTCGTGTCGATCGACACCTCGTACTCCGGCTCGACCAGCGCGTCGTACTGCCACTTGGTCAAGCAGAATCCCCAGTCCCGGTGGTAGTAGGACGTCCGGTACGGTATCCAATCCGGATGATCCTCCAGCACGTGCAAGTGGCGCTTCAGCTCCTCGACGGGAAATCGCTCGCGGACCGGCACGCTGTATCCGACCACATGAAGATTCGAATCCTGGAAGTCCACGACACGCCGGCCATCCAGCGTCGCGATCCAGGCGTCTCGGATATTCCATTCTTCAGGCACCGTCCAGTCGAACACCTGCGTACCGGACGCAACTTCGTGGATCTCGATCGGCAGGAGCTCCTGAACCTTGCGCAACGTCTTTCGCACGCCATTGCCAGTGATGCTGCGGCACAACGGGTACAGACCCTCGATGAGCGCATACATCTCCGACGGGTCGAGATCTGCTTTCACGTCCATTCAATAGTCAGGGAAGTCCCGGTCACGCGCCGACATGACCAACGGTTCATGCGGCCAGCTTATCCCGAAGCGCGGGTCGTTCCACCGAACACCGCGTTGGACCTCTGGCACATAGTGTGCCCCCATCTGGTAAAAGACCTCTGTCGACGGCGCGAGGGTCAGGAAACCGTGCGCGCAACCGGCCGGCACGTACAGCATGCGGTGGTTGTGCTCGCTGAGCTCGGAGGCGAACCACCGGAAGCGGCAGGGCGAGTCGGCCCGCAGATCGACAATGACATCGTAAATCACGCCACGAGTGCAGCGAACGAGCTTTTCCTCGCGATGCGGAAGCGCTGCGTAGTGTAGGCCGCGCAACGTGAACGCCGCCTCACTGTACGAGACATTGCACTGCGGGTAGTGGGTCACGAGCCGGCGAGACTCGAACTCGCACTCGGAAAACGCACGGGCAAAGAAGCCCCGCTCATCGTGACTCGGCTCGAGCTCGATCACGTACGCGCCGGGCAGAGGAGTGTCCACGAATCGCATGAGACAATCAAGCCTTCATCATCGGGCGCATGTCGAGATCCGTCAGCTCCGCCGTCCTTCACTTGCAGCACTCTGAGCATCCCGCCACGTCCCTTCGCCATTACCCGCTTTCGCCAGCCTCTATCCTGCGCGCACGGCGGGCCGGTGACGCCCTTCAGGACATTCGAGCCGCAGCTTCCGCACATAAAAGGCCTCCGCATACTCGGCGGATGCCGCCGCCTCGACGCCCCGGAGCCGGGCCAGCCCAAGAAACGTCTCGGCCGTGAACCAGTGCTTGACCGCCTGGCTGGGGAAGTGTGTCAGCAGCGCATGCGCCTTGGCTTCGGCAACCGCGCGCGCGAACGGCACGAACACGTTGGGCGCCCCGAGGTCTCCGTCGTACTTGGGCACTTCGTACTCGAGGATCGTGTGGTGGCGAAACGTGTTCCACGTGAGGTCCGAAACCATGCGGTGATCCTGATGCCGGTCGTCGCGGTAGTGAGTGAACAGGAGGTCGGGCTCGATGTCGCCCTTCAAGCGCTCGAACTCGTCCTTGAGCCGCGCGCCGTCGTACGGAAAGTACCCGTCTTTGAAGCCATGCACGATGATCTTCCGCTGAGAGGCGCGCCGCAGGAAGTAATCGGCGCTCCGGCGCGCTTCCGCTTCGCGGTTGCCGCTGGCACCACACACCACCCACGTGACGTCCAGCGGTACATCGTCGCTCAGCCAGGCGAGGAGGGTGCCGCCACACCCGATCTCGATATCGTCTGCATGTGCGCCAATGGCGAGCACGCGCAGTGCGCGGTCTGTCACGCGCGGCGTCCAGCTCAGAGGCATCGCGGCTCACTTCCCGCGCGCTGGACATTGCCTCCAGTCCCTGAAGCATTCATACCGGTGACCCGTTGCGCCAGACCTGCCACGGCGCCTCGCCGCGGTCGTAGAACTCCCAGAGCCGCTGCCGATCCTTGAAGGTATCCATCGAGGCCCAGAAGCCGTTGTGCTCGTACGACATCAGCTTGCCTGCCGCGAGCACGCGCTTGAACGGCTCCGGCACGAGGTCTTCTCCTGGACGGATGTAGTCGAAGATCTGGCGGCGGAACACGAAGTAGCCGCCATTGATTCGCATCTCCGACTCGCTCACGTTGCGGATGTCACGCACGTGGCCGGTCTCGTCCATTTGGACGAAGTGATACGACAGATTCGGCCGCACCGCGAGGAAGCACGCCGTGTCATCAGAGCCCTCCAGCGTGCGAATCATCTGATCCAGGGGGGCATCGGTGAGCCCGTCGCTATAGTTGGCCAGGAACATCTCGTCCGGCTCGATGTACGGTCGAGCGGCGAGCAGGCGCTGGCCGATCGTCGCCCGCGCACCTGTCTCGAGCATCGTGATCTTCCAGTCGTGGGTGTCCCTGCCGAGCAGCTCGATGTCCTGGCCGGATCGAATCACGAAGTTGTTGGTGAGCGTCTCGTCGTAGTTCCGAAAATAGTTCTTGATGATGTCGCCGCGATAGCCCAAGCACAGGAGGAACTCCTTGTGCCCATAGTGGGCGTAATACTTCATCACGTGCCACAAGATCGGCCGGTACCCGATGGGCGCCATCGGCTTGGGCAGCGTCTCGGCGCTCTCGCGCAGCCGTAATCCCTCTCCACCACAAAAGAGAACGACCTTCATCTCGACTCCATCAGTTTATGACCTCAACGCTCGGAATGGGTACGACGAACCGTCCCCCCCACGCGCGGACGTAGCCGAGCTGCTCGACAATCTCTTCCCTGAGGTTCCAGGGCAGGATCAGCACATAGTCTGGCCGCTCGTCCGCGAGACGTTCTGGCGCGTGGATGGGGATGTGCGTGCCGGGCAAGAACTTGCCCTGCTTGTACGGGTTGCGATCGACCACGAAGTCGACGAGGTCGGTCCGAATGCCGCAATAGTTCAGGAGCGTGTTCCCCTTGCCGGGTGCGCCGTAGCCGGCCACGCTGCGTCCCGAGCGCCGCGCGGCAATCAGGAACTCGACCAGCCGCCACTTCGTCTCCTCGACCCGCCGCGCGAAGCCGCCGTACGTCTCGAGGCTCGTCAGACCGGCCTCCTCTTCGGATCGGCGCAGCGCGGCCACGCGTGCCGTCGCCGGCGAAGGGGCGCCATCCGCGCGTTGGGCGTAGACACGGAGGGAGCCGCCGTGCGTCGGCAGCTCCTCGACGTCGACGAGCACCAGCCCGTGCGCACCGAGCACCCGCTCGACGGCATGGAGCGAGAAATAGGAAAAATGCTCGTGATAAATGGTGTCGAACTGGTTGCCTTCGATGAGGCGGAGCAGGTGCGGGAGCTCTAGCGTCAGCATCCCCGTTGGCTTGAGCAACGTCGCGAGCCCCGAGACGAAGTCGTTGAGGTCGGGGACGTGCGCCAGGACGTTGTTGCCCACGAGGAGGTCCGCCTGGACGCCCTCTTCGAGGAGCTCCTCTGCCAGCTGGCGTCCGAAGAAGCGCACGACGGTCCGCACCCCTTTGCTGGCAGCTGCCGCGGCGACGTTGGCCGCGGGCTCGATGCCGAGCACGGGGATCTGCTGGTCGACGAAGTGCTGCAAGAGATAGCCGTCGTTGCTGGCGACCTCCACGACCAGGCTGTGCGGCCCCAGGCCGACACGGTTCGTCATGGCACGCGCGTAGCAGCGCGCGTGCTCGAGCCAGCTATCGGAATATGAGGAGAAATACGCGTACTCGGAGAAGATCTCGTCAGGTGCGACGTATTCGCCGAGCTGCACGAGGAGGCAATGGTGGCACACGAGCACGTGGAGCGGATAGAAGGGCTCCATGTGGTCCAGCCGATCCCCCGTGACGTAGCTTTCGCAGAGCGGCGACATGCCCAAGTCGACGAAGCTGTGCTTCAACCCCTCGCCACAAAAGCGACACGCGTGGTGGTTGGCGTTCATTGGCGTTGCCACCGGAGTTGCGTGTCGAGCTGGCCGTTCTGGAGGAGCTCTTGAATGCGCAAGATGCGGAGGTATCTCGCGCCGAGGAGCTCCTCGCGCGTCAGCCCATGGGCGCGATACGCGTCCCGGAGCTGGGCGATACCATCTCCAACGGTCCAGCGCGGCCTGAACGCCGGCAGGAGGCGACTGATGCGGCTACAGTCGACGCGGTAGTTGCGCTGGTCCGGCCCGGCGCCTTCGCCAAACGCGATCCGGCTCCCAGGTACTGCTTGCTGCACCATGTCTGCCAGCTGCCGCACTGTGTAATTCTCGCTCGTCTGGCCCACGTTGAACGACGCGTTGTGGACGATGTCGAGTGGCGCCTCGAGGACGGCCAGGAAGGCCCGGGCGATGTCCTCGACGTGGATCAGCGGGCGCCAGGGTGTGCCGTCGCTCTTGATGAGCACCTCGCCGGTGGCACAGGCATAGCCCACGAGGCTGTTGACCACCAAGTCGACGCGCAGCATGGGCGAGACGCCGTAGGCGGTGGCGCTACGCAGAAACGTCGGGCTGAAGCGGCTGCTGGCGAGCGCCGCCACATCCCGCTCCACGCGCACCTTGCTCTCACCGTACGGGGTCAGCGGCCGGAGCGGCGCCTCCTCGTCCAGGAACCCGGCTCCGCCGGCGCCGTAGTTGCTGCACGAGGACGAGAAGAGGAACCGCTCAACACCAGCGGCCTTTGCGGCTTGGGCCAACCCAACCGAGGCCTGGTGATTGATGGCATAGGTGCATGCCGGGTTCAGATCGCCGAGCGGGTCGTTCGACAGTGCGGCAAGGTGAACCACCGCATCGAACCCCTCGAGGTGGTGCGGCGTGACGTCACGAAGATCGAGCGAAAGCGATGGAATCTCACCATTCGAGTCGCCGAAATGGCACTCGCTGAAGAATCCTGTATCGAGACCGACGACCTCGTGCCCAGCGCTCCGCAGGATTGGGACCGCAACGGCGCCGAGATAACCGAGGTGTCCGGTGACTAGCACCCTCATGCACATTCCTTCTCAGACAGGCGCCCCTCGCCCCTCCTCTCTACGCAAGCAGAGTGCCAAACGGCAGTACTGAACGCCGTGACTGCCGGCGAGTGTTTGCGGCCAGAGCCCCGGCGGTTGTCTAGGGTCCTACACATGTGCCTGTTAATTGTCGCCTCATATGAGTACTTTTGTCATCAGTGGGACGCCCATTCGGCCTCAGAGAACGCAGGGCGAGTTGTTCATAAGTCGTACGTTGGTAGAGAGCTATCTGCTGGCTGGAAACCGCCAACCAGGGCGACGAAGGCTGGCACGCCGCGTGCTATCCTCATTTGTCGCTGCTCCTTTGGCCGAGTACTCTCCGATCGGCCTCCCGGCCGAGCTGACGTGACGGAGGCGGCGCGATTGGGAGCGAGTCCCTGAGAAACCTCGAGGAGACGTCGGATTGCAAGAACTCTGGAAGTATCGCGAGCTCTTTTACTTTCTCGCCTGGCGTGACGTGAAGGTCCGCTACAAGCAGACCGTGTTGGGCGTGTTTTGGGCGGTCATCCAGCCGCTGTTCACGATGGCGGTCTTCACCGTTCTCTTCGGGAGACTGGTCAGGCTTGAAATCGACCCCGGCGTACCGCCTACAGTCTTTTATTTCAGCGGGCTGCTGCCCTGGATCTACTTCGCGTCGACGTTGAGCCAGGTCGGCAACAGCCTGGTGAGCAACGTCGGCCTGGTGAAGAAGGTGTACTTCCCTCGCGTCATTCTCCCGGGGGCGGTCGCGCTGGCCGGCGTCGTCGATTTATCCATCGGGTCGGTCTTGCTCGGCCTGCTACTCCTCTATCACGGGATCGCGCTCAGTTGGTCGCTGCTGTTGTGGCCCCTGTTGGCGCTTCCGTTGGTTGTCATGACCCTCGGGATCGGCATGTTCCTGGCCGCGCTGAATGTCAAATACCGGGACGTCAAGCATGCGATCCCGTTCATGGTTCAAATCGGCATATTCGTGACGCCGGTTATCTACCCTGTACGCCTCGTCCCTGAGCGGTTTCACTTCCTGCTTGCCTTGAATCCAATGAGCGGCCTGGTCGAGGCGTTCCGGTTTGCCGTTAACCCCTGGCGCGACATGAACTGGCCAGCCGTGAGCCTGTCGCTGGTGATCGGCGTCGCCGTGTTCCTCGCCGGCCTCACCTACTTTCGCAAGGCCGAGCGGACCTTCGCGGATGTTGTTTAACGTGTGCAATTGTCATTATGGCACCTCAGATCGTTGTTGACGGACTCTCCAAGCAATACCGGATCGGCAAGCTGCAGCGGGATACGACGCTCAGAGATCGGCTGGTCAAGATGGTCAAACAGCCGTTCCCCCGCCGGAATGCCAAGATCGAAACCATCTGGGCGTTGAAGGATGTGTCCTTCAGCGTGAATGAGGGTGAGGTGGTCGGCATCATCGGTCGCAACGGCGCCGGAAAGAGCACGTTGTTGAAGGTGCTCTCCAAAATTTCGTATCCAACAGCCGGCAGTGTCTCCGTGCGTGGGCGTGTCGCTGCTCTCCTCGAAGTCGGGACCGGCTTTCACGACGAGCTGACAGGCCGCGAGAACATCTACCTGAACGGGTCGATCTTGGGCATGGGCAAGGCGGAGGTCGAGAGGAAGTTCGATGAGATCGTGGCGTTCTCCGGTGTCGAGCGCTTCATCGACACGCCTATCAAGCGCTATTCGTCCGGGATGCGCCTGCGGCTCGGCTTTGCTGTGGCAGCGCACCTCGACCCCGACGTGTTGATCGTGGACGAGGTATTGGCGGTCGGTGATGCAGCGTTCCAGAAGAAGTGTCTGGATACGATGCAAGACCTGCGCAGCGGCGGACGCACAGTGCTCTTCGTGTCGCACAACATGGCGGCCGTAGAAAACCTCTGTACGCGCGGGATTTGGATAGAGGATGGCGCCGTGCGGTTGGACGGTACGGCAAAGGAAGCCATCGACGCCTATCTGTCGGTGTTCGCGGAAGCCCGGGAGACCACGCGCGACCTGGCCGATTGGACAGGTGGCCGCCGGGGCAAGGGTGACGTCAGGTACACCCGGCTCGAGATCCTTGGACTGGATGGACAGCCGAAGAGCCTGATTCGGTGTGGCGACGCGCTGAAGTTGAGGTTTCACTATCGGGCGGAGAAGCCGGTTCGCCGCCCCAGTTTCGGCTTCAAGCTCCTCACCGAGCTCGGCACGCTCGTGACCGACACGAGCACCTGGCTTCACGGCGTCGAGATCCCGTGGCTTCCGGCCGGCGATGGATTCGTCGAGCTGGAGATCGACGCGCTGAACCTGCTGCCAGACCGGTACAACCTGTCGCTGTGGATTACAGGACCGGATCACAGGGTCTACGACTCGCTCTCCCACTGTGCGGTGATCGAGGTCGACGTGTCGGACATCTACGGGTCCGGCCGCGTGATTGGCCCTCGCTTCGGGATCCTGTACATCCCTCAACGGTGGCGGCTCAATGGCACACACGTCACGAAGCACTCGAACCTGACCGACCTCTCTTCCCCGGCGCCCGCGAGCCGCGACGACACGACGGCCCCTGCGGCGGAAGCGGGCGCTCTGGAGCAAGCGTCGGGCTCTCGGGCATCGTAGCGCACGCTGGGGCCGCCGGCGACGGAGACCGCGACAGGCTGATTGATGACCGGGCGGCGTCCGCTGAAGACATTGGCCCTGAACCTGCGAGCCGGCGAGCTCGTCGAGGTGCGAAGCCGCGACGAGATTCTCGCGACGCTGGACGAGCAGGGCCGCCTCGAGGCGCTGCCGGAGATGCTGCAATTCTGCGGGCAGCGTTTTCGCGTGTTCAAGCGGGCCGACAAGACGTGTGACACGATCGAGCAAACCGGCACGCGGCGGATGTACCACACGGTTCACCTCGATGGCCTCCGCTGTGACGGGCAGGCGCACGGTGGATGTCAGATGCGGTGCCTGCTGTTTTGGAAAGAGGCATGGCTGAAACGCGCGGCGCCAGGTCCAGCGGTGCGGCCTTTTGAGGTGGCGGCTCCGCAGGGAGCTGAAGGATGCACGGAGGAGGCGCTGCATCGCGCGGTGCACGTTTCGGGTGCTGATCCTGGCTCAAAGGGGGAGCGATATGCCTGCCAGGCCACGGAGCTCCTGCGGGCCACATGGATCTTGAAGTGGTGGGATGTTCGCCAGTACATCCGCGACGTTCGTTCGAAGAACGTGCGGCTCGGAGACATCGTGCGCGGCATCGCAATCGCTATCTTCAACACCATTCAGCGGCGCCGCGGCGGACGAAGGTATCCACACATTCGAGGCACGCTGACCAAGACGCCGGTTGCGGTCCTCGGGCTTCGCCCTGGTGACGAGGTGCGGGTCAAGCCAAAGGAGGAGATCCTCGAGACGCTCGATGTACGGCGTCGCAATCGCGGCTTGTATTTCGATCCGGAAATGGTGCGCTACTGCGGCCGGACGTTCAAGGTGCTCGCGCGGCCCGAGCGCATCATCGATGAGAGAACCGGCAGGATGTTGACGCTTCCCACGGAGTGCATCGTCCTCGACGGGGCGACCTGCGTGGGGGATCTCAGCATCCACCCGAATCGTCTTTTCTGCCCGCGCAGCATCCATTCCTTCTGGCGAGAGATCTGGCTGGAACGAGTAGGGGGGCGGAGGGAAAGCGAAGGACCAACCCCATGAAGAATCCGCGGGTGAGTGTGGTCACACCGGTCTACAACGGCGCGCCGTATCTGCGAGAGTGTATCGAGAGCGTGCTGGCTCAGGACTATCCCAATTGGGATTACACAATCGTCGACAACTGCAGCACCGATGGCACGCGAGAGATCGCAGACGAGTACGTGGCGCGTGACCCGCGCATCCGCGTCGTGAGCAACGCGACATTTGCACCGGTGATGGCCAATCACAATATCGCTGCGCGCCAGATTTCGCCCGAGAGCAAGTACTGCAAGTTCGTCTTGGCGGATGATTGGCTCTTCCCCGAGTGCCTGTCGCGCATGGTGGCGGTGGCTGAGGCACACCCATCGGTGGCCATCGTCGGCGCCTATGGGCTTCGCGGCGCAGAGGTGTGGTGGTATGGTCTGCCTTACCCGAGCACGGTCGTTGCGGGACGAGAGGTGTGCCGGCTCAAGCTTCTCGCCGGCGTCTATCCGTTCGGCACGCCCACGTCAGTGCTGTATCGTGCGAACACCGTCCGGAGCCGGCAGGCGTTCTTCAACGAAGCAAACCTGCATGCGGACAAGGAAGTCTGCCTGGACGTGTTGCAGGATCATGACTTCGGCTTCGTGCATCAGGTCCTCAGCTTCACGCGTACCGACAACGACTCTCTGACTTCCTCGTATCGACGATTCATACCGCACTGGCCGGCGAGGCTCGATGATCTCGTCCGCTATGGTCCCGTTTATCTCACCGAGGCGGAGCGCGAGCAGTGCCTCACGACGCACCTCACACGCTACTATGCGTTCTTGGCGCGCTTTGTCCTCGAGGTACGCGATCGAGAGGTCTTCGCATTCCATCGAGAGAAGCTGAGAGAGCTCGGTCATCCATTGAGCCGTGTGCGATTGACGCGTGCGATCATCTCGAGAGTGCTGGATCTCGCCCTCAACCCGGGGCAATCCCTGAGCAGTGTGTGGCGACACGCGAGACGACGCGGGCTCGCAGAGTCGATGGTGCGGAGTGTAGTCGTGCGAGGAAGCGAAGGGCAAGATGCGGGCTCGTCGCTGGCCCAACTCGCGACGGTGGATACGGGCAAGCCGGGCCTATCGCGCGCGGAAAGAGATCTCTAGTGTCCGGATCCTCAAGAATCGCGCTCATCGATCCGCTTGGCGACTTTGGGATTGGTGGCTACAGCCACGAGCTTGCGGAGGGGCTGGTCAGCAACGGGGTGTCTGTCGACCTTTACTGTAGTGCCAGCGCGATGCTTCCGACCATCGCTCTTCCCCGACGACATAGGGTGTTCCCAGTCTTGGGTTCGCCGCTGGTCAAGCAGATGGGGACACTTCGCCACGGTATGAACGGACAGCCCGGTGCTGGGCGGCTCGCTCTCAAGCCTTCTTCCAAGCCGCGGCGACCGGGGGCAGGCAAGCTTCGAGCTACGATCAAGCGTTTGATACTTCCGGCGGAATTGGTGCTCGTGCTCAAGCTTCGAGGGTACGATGCGGTGTGGACACAGTGGCCAATCATTTTCGCTCACGACACACGGTTCTGGGAGCTCTGCCGGGCCCTGAGCATTTCAACGATCCATACCGTGCACAATGTCCTTCCGCACGAAGGCGACTCAGACGCGGTGGTGTTGCAGCGGCACCGAAGCGTCTATCGGCACGCAGCCGCTTTGGTTGTGCACTCCGAAGCCGCGCGTGAGGAATTGCAGCGCTTCGCACCGGAGGCGGCCCACAAGACGGTCGTATCCAAGCTCGGCATCTACACGATGTACCCACCAGCCGCTCGATTACGAGAGGCGACACGCCAGCAGCTCGAGATTCCAACAGACCGAACGGTAGCGATCAGCTACGGGTTGGTGCGACCTTACAAGGGTGTTGAAAACGTGCTCGAAGCCCTCCGCCGGCCCGGCTGTGAAAACGTGGTGCTGATCATTTGCGGCCAGGAAGCTGGCTATCCCGAGGCGAGTCCGCCTGGAAGCGACCCGCTCTGGAGAATGCGTGCGCTTGCGCATCAACTCGGTGTCGAGCGTCAGGTCCGCTTCGTGCCCGGTGTGCTCTCCCTCCAGGAGACGTCGGATCTGATGGCGGCGAGCGATGTTGTGGCGGTACCGTATAGGAAGAGTTACGGAAGCGGCGTGCTCTTGTTGGCGCTGACATTCGAGAAATACGTGATCGCCACACCGGCTGGGGGAACAGGCGAGTACCTGGCCAGTTATCCCTTCGCAACCGTGATCAATGGTCCAGACCCCGATGAGATTGCGGGTGCCCTGCGCGCGGCGGACAATGCCGTGCGAAAGCCTCGCGAGGTGCGGCCCGACGTTTCACAGCTTTCCTGGTCTGCTATCACTCAACGAACCTTGGTCGGTTTGGAGAGCCTCATTCCAAAGCTTCACGCACGTTGACGCTGCGCGGGACCGAGCACGGTCATGCATCATCTGTTGGAGGCCGCCTACTACAAATCGCCCGTATGGGTTCAGAACCTCGCGGTGAGTGCACTGGGTTACACCCTGCGTCGTGAGCGCACGGGCCTAGAAGCCAGCGAGCTCTTGCGAGCGCTGACAGAAACGGAGCGCTGGTCCGCGTCCGACCTCCAGGACCATGTCGATGCTCAGCTTCGCACGATTGTCGCTCACGCGTTCGAGCGGGTGCCGTACTATCGACGTCTGAGCGAGCGCACCGGGCTGAAGCCGACCGATGTTCAATCCGTCCACGATCTGGCGAAGCTGCCGATCCTGGAGAAGGAGCCGATCCGTCTAGCCCCCACGGACTTCGTAGCCGCTGGGGAGGACAGCGAACACCGGCTGATCAGGTTGAGCACGAGCGGCACCACCGGTACTCCGTTGACCGTGTTCTGCGATATCACATCCCGCCGGCGACACTACGCGTTCTGGGTGCGCCTCCGCGCATGGTTCGGCATCACGCCTGAAGCTTATCGTGCAACGTTCTTCGGTCGGGTGGTCTGTCCACGTGGACAGGACCGCCCACCGTTCTGGCGGGTCGACCGTTTTCAACGAAACTACCTTTTCTCGTCTCACCATCTCCATCGTCAGAACCTGGCGTCGTATTGCGACGCGCTGAGGCGCCTGCAGCCGCCCGAGATCATCGGGTACCCATCGAGTTTGCATGCCGTTGCCGTCTACGTGCTGGACCGGGGGGTCACCGACATTCGCCCGCGTGCCGTCTTTACGACCGCCGAGACCTTGCTTCCGCACCAGCGACGAGCGATCGAGCAGGCGTTCGGGACCAACGTGATCGATCAGTACGGGTCAGTGGAGATGGTTCACTTCGTGTCGCAGTGTGAGAGAGGGAGCTACCACGTCCATCCAGAACACGGTCTTCTGGAAGTCGTCGGGCCAGACGGGGAGCCCGTGCCGGCTGGAACGCCTGGGGATGCTGTTTGCACGACCTTCGTGAATCGTGCGATGCCGTTGCTCAGGTACAGGTTGGGGGACCGTGTGGTGCTTCGCGACGGGTCCTGTCCCTGCGGTCGTAATTTCCCGATGGTTGCGGAGATCTTGGGCAGGATCGATGACGTCCTGGTAACCCCGTCTGGCCGTCCGCTTGGCCGACTGACGCCCGTCTTCGGTCAGCTGGACGGCATTCGCGAGGCTCAGATCGTCCAGCCTAGCCTCGACCGGCTGGTCGTCAAGCTAGTCCTCGTCGACGCATTTTCGGAAGTACGGCGAGAGAAATTGCTCTACGAGTTGCGCAAGCGCACTGGAAACGAGCTACGTATCGACTTGGAGGTCGTGTCTGAGATTCCCAAGGAATCGAGCGGCAAGTTCCGCGCTGTCGTTTCGTTACTGCGTGCGACCGACCGGTAGGGGGCGGGCCGGGCGCGCGCTGAAGAGACGTAGCGACCTTCTCTAACCAGGCTGTGGGCTGGTGAAGCGGGACAGCCGACGAAGCTTTGCCGATACCACCGCGGCTCCTGAGGCGATGCGTCGGAAGTGATCGAGATCGGCTCCGATACCAAAACGTCGCAAGCCAAAGAGGTCATCGGTCAAGTCGGCATCTGAGTAAGCGACGACGGCGTTGCCGTAGCCGGCGTCTATGACGGCCTGCCTCACTGACCAGTTGACGTCCGCGGGCTTGCCAAACGGATAGCAGAACGACCGCACGGGCCCGTCCAGCATTTCCTCGATTCGACGTCTGGAGTCGAGCACCTCGTGGTCGAGCTCCTGGGGCGAACAAAGCGTGAGGCGCGCGTGCGAGCACGAATGCGACCCGATTTCAATCCCGTGTGCCGCCATCTCGCGAAGTTGTGTCCAGTTGAGCGGTTTGAACTCTGGCGTTGGGCGAGGTGGCACGTCGACGCCGAGCTCCATCGCCAAGTCTTGGAGCAGCGCCGTTCGTGAACAGACGCCCATCTCGACACATCCCGTGCCGATACTGCTCCATGCGGCCCTACGCTGGGCTGCAACCGTCAGGTCGTAGGTCTGTTTCGGTACGCGCCCATTGGAGGTCCAGCTTCGATGCGTCGTCCGCTGGAGAATGTAGGCGACGATGTCCGGCCATAGCCAGGTGTGTCCATCGATGAAATCGGTTGCCACATACAACGTAGCGGGAACGTCGTATTTCCTGAGAATGGGGTACGCCACGCTATAGAAGTCTTCGTACCCATCGTCGATGGTCAGCACGACCGCGTTCTGCCGCGGGCTCCCGGCGGCTAGAGACTCGGTGAGCTCAGCGAGTGAGATCACCTGGAACTTCGAACGCAAATAGCGGATCTGTCGCTCGAAGATAGCGCGGTCCGGCCAGGGGCTTCGTGTCTGCTCACCGAACCGGTGATACATGAGAATGCGCGGGCTTCTGCGTGCGAGCAGCGTCGCGACAGGAAAGATTCCACTGCAGCGAAGAGCCGCGGCGAAGAGGTTATTCATAACCAG
Organism: Luteitalea sp.; assembly: GCA_009377605.1. Classification (NCBI taxonomy): domain Bacteria; kingdom Pseudomonadati; phylum Acidobacteriota; class Vicinamibacteria; order Vicinamibacterales; family Vicinamibacteraceae; genus Luteitalea; species Luteitalea sp. The sequence continues at coordinate 10,256 of WHTT01000026.1, read as the reverse complement.
GCGTTCAGGCCGAAAGTGTTGACACGGAAAAGCGATACTTACCCGATTGTTCCGACGGAATATCGTTTACGAACTCGACGTCGACTGCCATCGACTCACCCAGAAAGCTCCGAACACGCGCAGTAAGCTGTTGCGCCGCTTCACCTGACCACTCGGGGCCCTGTGCAAGCCGCACTCGCACGCGATCCGCTCGTTGCTGCACGAACTGGATCTGGCGGATACCGGGAATATTGGTGATGACGTATGTCGCTATGACGATGCCGGAAACCTTCTGGCCGGAAATTGCTGTGAGAAAGTCGGTGCTCCGTCCGCCCGAGAGCTGGAGCAGCGGTAATCCGCGCCCACAACCACACGGCGTCGCCGTGAGTCGGCCGACGTCCCTCGTGCGGTAACGAATCATCGGCATGGCATAGTTCCTGAGGTCGGTGATTACCAGCTCACCGTCCTCCGAGCCTGCGCCTCCGGCCAGAACCTCCAGGAGAAGGTTCTCCGCGTTGATGTGCATACCCTGGTGGAGATGACATTCCGATGCGATCACCGCAAACTCTCTAGATCCATAACGATTGTAGACGGGGCAACCGAACGTCGACTCGATGAGGGCACGGTTCTCCGGGGTCAGCACCTCGGCGGAGCAGATGATAGCCTGTGGGCGTATCGGCGCTTTGCCGACGTCGCGGACGAACCGCGCGAACAGCGCCATTGTATTCGCATAGGCGAGTATAAACCGGGGGCGGTGGACGCGCAGCTCGCGACAGAACGCGTGCATCCGCGCCTCGTCGATCGCCGAAGCATCGAGCATGATGCGGCGGTCGATAACCCACGTCCGCGCGCGCGTCTTGACCGACGTCGCGCCGCTCACGTCGCGTCGCGCCCCCCAGAGCACGGCCATCTTGTCGCCGATGTCCCAGCCCGTCCAGCGGTTGTGCCGCAGCGTAGCAGCGACCCTGGTGTCGAGGCGATCGCGGTCGTAGTAGAAGACAAGGGGAGATCCGGTCGAGCCCCCGGTCATGTCCCTGATGAGGACATCGCGTCGCGTCGTATCGGCGATAAGCTCATCGAGTGACTCCTGTATCTCTTGCTTCGACGTCGTTGGTACCTTGGTGATGTCGTCCGGCGTGCGGATGTCATCCGGAGTGATTCCCGCGGCGACGAGCTTCTTCCGATAGAAGCTGCAGTGGTCGAAGGCATGACGGAGAAGAGCGTGGAATAGCGTCCACTGCTGCTCGGACAGCGCGTCCGCGGACTGAAACTGCGAGCGTTCGAGTTCGCGGAGATACGACAAACGCGCACTCCGATTCCTCTTCACCCAGGCGGGAAAAAGCACGTGTCGAATGAGCAAGGCCGCCGCATCCATGTCAACGTGCTCCTTGCGGGGCGCGGCCTTGGTATTTCGGCCGCCGGTCGGCGAGCACTTGATCGAGCAGTCCGGCCAGAGTTTGCGTCAGCCGGCGGCGCTCGAAGCGACGGATGTAGGCCTGGTCGGATTGCACGCCCAGCCGACCCGTTCGGAAACTGGTCAAGAGTCCTTCAACTGTAGCGGCGAGCCCTGCCACATCATGCGGTGGCACCGTAATGCCGAGGCCGCTTTTCGTCAGGATGTCCGTGAGGTCACCGGGCTGTGCGACCGCGAGGATCGGCTTCCCGAGAAACAGGTACTCGAAGGTCTTGGCCGGCACGTGCGACGGAAGGAAGAAGTTGCCGCCAAGAAGGATGAGCAGAACATCGCTCTTGTGCGTCCAGGCGAGCGCGGTGCGATGTGGCTGAAAGCCGAGAGCGTTGACCACGCCCAGGCGTGCGAGACGTTCGATCACGCTCTGATATTCCGGCGCCGTCTTCCCGAGGAGGTTCACGCGCAGTTGTCGGCCGATGTCGGGGCGCGTCGTGACGAGTCGCTCGATGGCCTCGAAGAACTCGCGCCCGACTTCCGGATAGAGCGTCCCTGCATGCGTGATGGTGAAGGGGCGATCTTGCTGCGCGGGTGTGGGGATATCGGAGAAATCATCCGGATCGTATCCGTTCGTGATGACCTCGACGCGGCTCGGAGGAAGGAGCGGGAGCTCCTCCAGCAGATCGTTCCGCTCGCCGGGGGAAACCGACACGATCTTGGCGGCGTTTTCCAGGAGCTGCCGTTTCAGCGTTGCTTGAAGCCCCGTGAAGACCCCGCTAGAGGGTCCCGTGCGCTTCGAGCCCTCGACGAACCATGGATCGCGAAAGTCTGCGACGTGAGGCTTGCGGAAGCACTTCGAGAGCAACCATGCCGCAAGATGACTCGAGTGGGGCGGCGAAGACGAATAGATGACGTCGACGCGTCGGGTCAAGAGGACCCGGATCCCTTTGACGAACGCAAACGGGATCCAGAAGATGTGCGAGTCAGGCGACTCGAGGATCGCCTTCCTGACGAATTGCTTGATTCGGGTGAGGACGCCCGTGACCGCCGAAGAATCCGGCCGAGGAAACTGCTCTTGAGCTTCGGGCGACGCCGTGACCTCCTTGCGCGATGCTCGGGACGACCAAGAGACCAGCCACTTCGCGGGATCGATGTCGCGCGTTCGAAAAACTTCTATCTCCGGAGGTAGCTCGTTGGCAAGCCGACCGTCCTGAACGAGGACAGCTTTCGGATCAATCGTGATGACGAGCGGTCGCCAGCCGGACTCGCGGAGATACTTGCAGTACTTGAGTGTGCGATGTACTCCGACGTAGGCCGCAGGCGGAAAGGCGTAGGAGATCATGAGCACGCCCTTCGCGTCGGCGTCACGAGGACCGTCACGCTTTGGATGCATGGCTTCCGGCGCCGCGGTGCGCGAAGACATGTCGATGCCCTCCGCAGGCGGTCGTTCGCGCGCTGGCTCACGCTCAGCCGGTGGTGGCGCGGCGAGATTACTCATAAGGATTCGTCGACCTTTCGGACACGATCTTGGTGGAGCGGCGTAAGGATGCGACGAGCTCGAGCAAGTGATGCAGCCGTAATTTGTGCAACCTGGTGAGCAGCCGTCTGAGTGACAGCGTTCGACCTAGCCGAAGGGCCCACTCACGCCGCACCGCGTACGTGTACCACCACGGGCGGTACAACGCTTTGTCCAACGCACCTGATAACGCGTGCATCTCGTCCGTTCTTGTCAAGGCGGGATCGAGCTGCACACCGTGTTGTGGATCGATACGCGTAGGATGTAGCTGCAGGGCGACCCGGCGATCGGGTGAGCGGGTGAGCTGGACCAGAAGTCCCTGACGATTTTCCTCGGCCAGGATGGACGTCGTCTTCACCGGCAGTCCATTCTTCAGCCGATACTGCCACTCGAAGTTGCTGAAGAGGAAGTTCCCCAAGCTGTACACCACCACCGATGAGCCTATTCGTTCGATTCCTTGCACCACGTGAGGGTGGTGTCCGACGATGACGTCGGCACCTACCCCCGCGAGGTCCCGAGCAAGACGACGCTGAGCAGGAGACGGATAGCGGTACTCCTCCAAGCCCCAATGAAGGAGAAGAAGCACGAGATCGGCCTGCTGCCGGCACCGGCGAATTGCGGAGCGGGTTTCATCGTGGTCCAGCCATGCGATGCCGGGTGTCCTACGACCAGCGCGGGTAGGCGCGTCGACGATGACCGCCGTTCTGCCGAGGCAGGCGACGCGCAGACCACGGACATCGACCAGCGCAGGCGCGCATGCCTGCGTGCTGTCGAGCCCCGCGCCAACGAATTGAATGCCTGCCTCAGTGAGCGCCTGGATCGTGCTGCGGAGCCCGTCCGGGCCGTAGTCCATCGTGTGGTTGTTTGCGAGCGTGACGAGGCCGATGCCTGCTTCCCGAAGGACGCTCGCCCACTTGGTCGTTCCACGCAGCGTGCACTTCCCGGGGATCGCGATGCCGCCCTCGACGAGTGGAGACTCCAGGTTGCCGATGGTGAGATCCGCCTTGCGGAGCGTTGGTGCGATCGCCCCAAACCACTCTGGCGTAGGCCGGTCCGCCCGCGGGCCCTCGAAGCTGAGGTCGCCAACCAGCGCTAGGGAAAAGTCTGCGTCAAGTTTCGTCATCACCAATCAACGCCGGACCATAGCGCCCTGAGCTGCGCGTTCCTGTAAGCCGCTCCGTCGAGAGGGTGGCCCCGCCTTGGAGATCACCTGCTGGAACTTGCCTGACCGGGGATTACGGGGAATGTCCGCCACGAAGTGAACACGAATAACCACATCGGGTCCCATGACTGGCCGCGTCTCTTCGATCACCGCACCCTGAAGATGCGTGGGTCCACCATCCTCTACCACGAGATAGATGTCGAGGGCAGTACGCTCTTCCTGAACGAACTGAGCGAAGCGTATCGATGGATGATCCATGAAGAGGTGCGAGAGCAGCACTCCGGCCACAACCGACCCATCTGGTCGATACAGGACGTCGGATTGCCTGCCATCGAAAGCGGCGACAAACGGGAGAGGACATTCACAGTCGCAGGGCTCCGCCGCTCTGGTAGCCAGGTCGCCAGTCGCGTAGCGAACGAGGGGCATCCCGAAATTGAGAAGGTCTGTAATGACGATCTCGCCGGACTCGCCCGGCTGTGCAGGTTGACCGTTCTTGAGAATCTCGACAAACACACTTCCCGCATCGATGTGCAAACCGCGGTGTCTGCGACATTCGAAGCCTGCGCAACCATGCTCGCGAGAGCAATACAAGTTGAAGACCTCGCCGCCAAATACCTGCTCGAACAGCGCGCGTTGGCTCTCATGCAGCTGCTCGGCGGTGCAGAAGATGCGGCTCACATCAATCCGCGCCAAGCTCTCGCGCTGGACGAATCTGGCGAATTGCTCGATGGCGTTGGGATAGCCGTAGAGCACGGCTGGCCTGAACCGACGGAGCCGTCGATGGTAATCGAGCATGTCGTCGCGGCTCATAACGCGGCAATAGATGGACTCGTTGGCTCGGGCAAACCGTCTGAAGCGCGCTTTCAGCGTCTGGGCGGCGTTGCGGGGAGAGAGATCAGCGGCGACGCCCCAGATCAGGCCACGCCGGTCGCCCGGCCGGTAGCCGCAGTGCTCGAGAATGCCCCACTGGCGTCCGACGCGCGCCACCCGGCACGCGCGGTCACGGTAGAACGACGTACGGCTCCCCGTGGTCCCGCTCGTGCAGTCGAGGTCGAGCTGGTCGGTCGCAACCGCCTGGGATGTGAGACGCGCTCGCTCGCGTTGGATGACCTCCTTCGATAGGAGAGGTAGGCCGACCAATTCCGCCGCGGTCGTGGCGGATGTAGGCGTAAAGCCCAAAGCAGTCCAGGCTTCCCGATAGTAGGGCACGGTGCGGTAAGCGTGCTGCAAGAGCTGCGTGAGCTTCAGTTGTTGCTGTCGTGCAACCTCATCCGGAGAAGCCGCCAGGAGCGCGCGAAACGAATGCCGTGCCGTCCGCCAGCCGCTCATGCCGTCGCGCCATGACAAGACATCATGCGCAGCCGATCGCAGGAATCTACTCGTGACCATACCAGATTAACTAGGCGCGCCGACGGGCAACCGAGACGCCATCCGAGCGGGCATGGCAAGAAGCCGGTCGTACAGCTCCATGTGCGCGGCCACCATGCTCTCGCTGGTGAACTGCGAGCGAAACGTCTCCGTCGCGCGTCTGGCCATTGCTTGCGCCAGAGCGGTGTCGGACAACAGGCGATCGATGCGGTCAGCCATGGCCTTCACGTCTCCTGTCTCAACCAGAAAGCCGTTCCAGCCGTCGGCCACCAACTCCGGGTTCCCACCAACACGTGTGCAGACGACGGGTCTTCCGCACGCCAGATACTCGAGGATGGCGTTGCTGAGGCCTTCACTCTCCGATGAGAGGACGCCCACGTCCAAGTGCTTGATGATCGGAATGACATCGGTCGCCGCGCCCAGTAAATGAACGCAATGGGTCAGCGCCAGATCGCCGACGAGCGCCTGGAGCGGACGCTCGGTAGGACCCGTTCCGACCAACACCAGATGTGCGCGCGGGTGGCGCCCGCGGACGGCAGCGAACGCACGCAACAGATCTTCGTGGCGCTTGATTGGGCGGAGATTGGCCACCATGCCGATCACGGGGTCATTCGAGCCGATACCAAGCCGCTCGCGGAAGTGTGGCTCCGCTTGGACATGAAAGCGCGCCGGGTCGTGCCCATTACGAAGGACCGCGATCCGCTCGAGGGGAACGCCCTCATAGCGGTGCACGTTGGCCTTGACGGCCTCGCTGTTGGCGACAACGGCGTCGACGAAGTGATTGCTGATTCGCAGCAGCCGCAGATTGGATGGTGTATACCAGAAGCCCATGTCGCGTCGGCCGACGACAGTACGGGCGCTGCCCAGCCGGCAGAACGCAGGAGCGATGATGGACGCATCGTTGAAGAAGATGTGGACTAGCCGTACGCCAGATCGCCTCAATCCGCGCGCAAAGGCGGGGAGGCGCACCCAGGTGCGCGGCGACGCGAGGCGCCGAACGCCAAGGACGCTGACCGGACAGGGAAGCGACTCGGCCGCCTGGACAAAGGGCGTCGGTCGAAAGACCACCAGCGACGGATCGAATCGCGCTCGGTCCAGGCCCTTCAGCAGCTCCAAGAGCTGCATCTCCGTGCCGGCCTGTGGCCCTTGATAGAAATCCATGAGATAGACGACCTTCGCTGGCGCCGTGGCTGTCATGGACTCATCCAAGGCGCGGCGTCCAAATACGCGGGCGCTCGCCTCTGAGGAATTTCCAGGCCGCATGGAGCGCTGCACAGTTGACGAGCGCGAAGTAGAACGGCATCGCCAAGAAGCGGCTCGATACGCCTCGCCTGGCAGCGCGATACCCGAAGAATGCAGCGACGAAGCAAACCGTCTGCGCCACGAACGTCGCCTGGTAGAGAGGGCCGCTGTTCCAGAGGAGCAACGTGCAGGCATAGAGCAGCAAGATGAAGACAAAGGCCAAGTATCGGAGCACCTTGTGTGAGAAGAGCTGAATCGAGAAGAAGCCGAACCGTCGCACGTTCAGCAAGCCCGCCATGTCGGCAATGGTCCAGAGGGATCGCAGCGACACGCGGACCCGCATCCGATATTCGTCCTCCGGTGTGCCCAAGGCATGCTCGGCGAGCATCGCGGCCGGTTCGTAGACGACACGGTATCCGCTCTTCACCACCTGCAATGGCAGAACGAGATCGGGCAGATCATCTGGCTGCATCGCCTCGTACAGCGAGCGACGCACCGCGTCGATACCGCCATTGACGCCGACCACCGACCCCACGCGAGTCTCCGAGCGGCGAATGAAGTTCTCGTAACGCATGTACAGACCGCAGCCGCTGGCGGTCATCGAGCCGTCGCTGCTCTGGTACGCCAGCGTGCCCGTGACGTAGCCCACGCTGGGATCCGCGAAGTTCGCGACGAGATGACGGACCGCCGCACGCTCGTACAACGAGTTTGCATCAGCGAAGACGAGAATCTCGCCGGTGGCCCGTTGGGCGGCGAGATTGAGTGCCGCCGTCTTGCCGTTTCTCGGATCCTGCCGCAGGCAGACAACGCCTTGCGACGCGAAGCCGGCCGCAATGTCATCGGTTTCGTCGGTCGAGCCGTCCGATACGACGATGATCTCCAGCTGCTCGCGCGGGTAGTCGAGGCCCAGCTTGTTCTCGAGCGTTCGCTCAATTGTCGCCTCTTCGTTGTGGGCGGCAATGATGATCGAGACAGTTGGCAGCTGGTCACGCCTCTGGACCGGTTGACTGAAAAGACGGCCGACGAGCCATACCACGAGCGGATAGCCCGCGTAGATGTAGACGAGAACGGCGACGAGGGTCCAGAAGACCGGTTGCATGGGCGACTTACGGCCTCGCGCTGCGAGCAAAGAAGCGTTGTGCCGGTCGAACCGGCTGGGCCCGTCCAGCTCTGGCCAGGCGCGGTGACAAAACCGTGTTGACGCGTAAGGGCGCTGATGGGATGGGAGACATCGCCGGCGCGTTCGGTTCCGTCTCGGCCGACCTGGAAAGCAGGAACGTCATGACGTTCGCGAGACCGGCCATGAAATACCAGTCGTTGCTCGATAGGCCGTACGTGAACATGCTGGACAGGATGTTCACGACGAACCACACTTGCAACGCGCAGCACAGGCGAATCAAGAGGAGGTTCGCCGATGGTGAGGCCCTCAGTGTGCGGAGTGCCCGCCGAACGCTGATCCCGATTGAAACGAGCAGCGCCGCGAACAACATCATGCCAACGAATCCGAGCTCCTGTGCAACCTCGGTAAAGAGATTGTGAGACGGCTGATCGTGGGTGCCAAAGTTTGCATTGGCTTCGCGGGAGGTCCCGAGTCCGTAGCCGAAGAGCGGCCTCCGCATCGCCACACGGAAGTCAGATTTGATTCCCTCCACGCGGTGATTCGCGGTCGAGTAATTCCTGGTGTTCTGATCGACGATCGACAGGTAGCGATCTTGGAGATCCGCCGAAAGGCGGGGAATCGAAAGTATGACGACCGCGACGCCGGCGAGCGCGAGGAGAGCCTTACGGTGACTCTGGAGCCAGATCACCACGAAGGTTGCCGCAAGCGCCACCAACCCGGAGCGAGAGCCGGTGAGCGTCAAGGCATAGAGGAGCAGTGGCATCAAGCCGACATACGCGATTCGCCCAGACAGCCGTTGGGTCCACAAGTAGTGCAGGAACGGCACCACCGTGACGATGACGGCGGCGAGGCCGTTCGGGTTGATGATGTCGCTTGGTGCACCAGAAAGCCGGTTGAGGAAATCGGCACCGCCCATGTGAGCGGCCGAGCCCCAGTAACCGTGTGCTATGTGCAGATAGAGCGGTTCGATGACCCGCAGCGCCTGACAGACGACGAAGACGAAGAGGACACGCTTGAGCTTTTGCTCCGACGTCACGAGCAGCGCTGTGAAGTAGTAGAAGACGACGGCCTTGACGAGCTCTGGGATGCCGTTCTTGAGCACGCTGCCCGGCCATTCCACGAACGGGAGCGTGACGATGGCAAAGGCGAAAAGAGCAATCAACAGCCGATTGATGCGGGTGTCCAGCAGCTGAATCGATCCTCTAGCGCTGGTGAAGATCGCGGCGGCGATTGCGACGACCAGCAGCAGGTCGATGCGCAGCGGACCGAGCGCAGGTACTCGTGCTGGCAAGTGCATGAACCAGCTCACCATGAAGAGCAGATAGAGCTTGAACGCGAGCTCCAACACGAAGCTCGACTCAACAGATTTGTGGGCGAGCGGTGCAGCAGCAGTGCGAGATGGTGCGAGGGCGGTTGTCGTCATCATTGACCTGGGGCGGTCGGGTTCCCTTCAGGTGAGCGTGATGAATCCGTTTGCACAGCCGCAGACTGTAGCTCGAGAGGGGCACGTAGCGCGGTGACGAGGTCGCGTGCAAACGCCGTCGCGACTCCGATCACCTCTTGGTCGCTGTGCCCCTCACCGGTTGGCCTGACGAACACCGCAACCGGTAGTCGACCACGTCCCGTGAAACGATGCCACATCGTGTGGACCTTGGCGGCAATTCGGTCGCTCGAGACACGGCCGTTGACGTCGTACCAGTACAAGACAGGGATCCGACGCATGCCAGCAGCATCGTGGGCCCGGTTGATTGTCACCACCTCGGCGCCCGCGAGATCGAGTGAGAGCGGCGTCGCCTGCAGCATGACGCGATCCCACCAGGCAGGTCTGCCTGTGTCGTAGTTCCGGATGACTGGCGCGAAGCGAAGCTCGACCTGCTGTCCCAATGGATTGCGGTAGACGCGCGGCGCGTTCCTCGGGCGGTCGCCTGCCTTCTCGACCCGTTGCCAAGTGCCAATGGAGGCCGGCAGTTTCTCCAGCCAATCCGCGGGATCGGACCTGGCCGCAAGCGACGATGGCTGGAACGCACTCGCCGACAGTAGGAGACCGATTGCCAACGCCGCACCGACGTCGTACCTGTGGCTGTAGCGCAGGGCGTAGCGCAGGCCTTTAGGCCTGCCTGCCTCCACAACCTCGTGGGCAGGCCTAAAGGCCTGCGCTACGGCCTCCGAAACCGGCTCGGCAGGTCCAAGAGCCTGCGCTACGACGTCCGAAACCGGCTGGACGGTTGGACGACGAGACCATCGTGTCAGGACCGCCACGCCGCACAGAAGGGCGACGTAGCCCACGCCCGCCACGAACAGACCTTGAAAGACGTGTCCCGGTCCATGGAGGTCCGTGCTCAGACCGAAGTGCGAGAAGACGCCGATGAGCGCCACCCGCACGGGGTTCGCGACGATCGCGATGCCCAGGCCGAAGGCAACGAGCAGACAACGACGCAGCCAATCGGGAAACGTGAGGTAG
>WHTT01000025.1 GCA_009377605.1 Luteitalea sp. | reverse complement strand
CGGCTTCACGCTCATCGAGTGCGTCACGGCGCTCGCCATCATCGTGGTGCTGGCCGTCGGTGGTGCAACGCTGGTTGAGCGCGCTGTTCGCGCGGGCCAGCAGGCACACGCCCGAACTGTCGCCACCGCGTTGGCAGCGGCAAAGATGGAGGAGCTGCGAGCGCTGACGTGGCGGTTCGATCATCCGGCTGCCGGAGCCGACGTGCGCATCTCGGACTTCGTCTCAGACCTCACGCAAACGCCGCCCGTCGCAGGTGGGCCCGGGCTCCGAGCATCGCCCGCGGACGCCGCCACGCGCAACACGCCTGGTTACGTGGATTACATCGACGCGCTCGGGCGCAGTGTCGGGACTGGGACGTCGCCACCCCCGACAGCGCACTACGTGCGGCGATGGGCCGTCGTACCGCTTGCCTCGGATCCAGAGGACGGGCTCGCCTTCGTCGTGGTGGTCTCGACGATCGTCGAGCAGACGCGACCGACAGACGGGAGCTGGAATGTCGCCAGGCTCGTGTCGTTCAGGTCGCGAACGCGACCATGAAATGGCGCATGCTTCAGATCCTGCAAGCTTTGCCCGCCGGCGTGGTGCACCTTCTGCGACGTTTCTGCGTGACTGGGACGGCTTGAAGCCGTCTGGCGGTGCGTTTCCCTATCGATCTCCTTGGCTCAACGCTTGCACATCGCTATTGGCATGGCGATGAACCGCCAACCCCTCGGACGCCACGTTGCCGCGTCGGCCGGTGTGACGCTGCTGGAGCTCGTGGTGGCCATGGCCATCACGCTGGTCGTTGGCGCCGCCGCTGTGCTGCTGCTCGGTCCTGCGCACGACGCGTTCCGGCGCGAATCAGAGGCGAATGACACGCGCCACCGAATGCGCGTCGCCGCTGACGTCCTGAGAACTGGGCTTCGTGGGGCAGGTGCCGGCGTCTACGGGGCGCAGCACCCCGGCCCATTGGTTCAGTGGCTGCCTCCCGTCCTGCCGCGGCGCATGGGGCGCTGGTCACCGGACCCACCGACGACCGCCTTCAGTGACCGAGTCACCACCCTCGGCATACCAGCGACGGCGCTTCAGGCACCGCTCGCAAGCGCGATGAGCTCTCGCGGTGGCCCCGTCGAGGTCGATAACGGTTCAGGATGCCCTGTCGCTCGCGCGGCCTGTGCGTTTACTCCAGGCACGCAGGCTCTCGTATTCGATCGGACGGGGGCATGGGACCCGATAGTGGTTACAGACGTGACGGGCAACGCGCTCGGCCACTGGCCACCGCAGCTGTCGAAAGCCTACGAGCCGGCGGAGGACGCGCAGGTGGTCGCACTCGAGATGCAAGTGCTGTATCACGATTCGAGCAGACGCCAACTGCGGCGCTACGACGGCAATCAGTCGGACTTGCCTGTGGTAGACGAGGTCGTCGAGCTCGAGCTCAGCTACCTTGCCGACCCCGCGCCGCCACGTTCGCCGCCACCACCAGGCGTCGAGGACGAGACCTGCGTCACCAGTGCGGATGGCTCACCGATACTGCCGGCGCTCGGCCCGACACCAGCACCGCTCGTCGAGCTGCCGCTTGCTGCCTTTGCCGATGGACCCTTTTGTGGCGAGCCGGCCAATCACTGGGACGCTGACCTGCTGCGCGTGCGTGCCGTCCGCGTCCGGCTGCGTGTGCAAGCGCGGGATCCTGCAGTGCGCGGCCCTGATCCGCGCCTGTTCGTCAACCCCGGTCACGCGAGTGGAAGTCGGCTCCTCGTGTCAGATCTCGCCTGGGACTTCCAGGTCGCGCCGCGTAATCTCAGCTTCGGGCGGTAACCACGATGTCATCTTGTTGCCTCGTTACGCGTTCACCTCCTCACGGCGGCACCCGACTGCTTTCCGATCGCGGCGCAGCGCTGATCCTCGCGCTGTTGGTGACGCTACTTCTCACCGTTGTTGGCAGCGCGCTGATCATGGCTGTCGCGACAGAGCATCTCATCACAGCGAATGATCGTGACGCGGAAGAGTTGGTGCACGCAGCCGATGCCGGTCTCGAACGCGCCTTCCTGGAGCTCTCACATGTGCCGGTATGGACCGACGTGCTCACTGGTCGTGCGCTCTCGCGCGTTCGTGATGACACGCTGTTGCCCCGCTTTCCGGACGGCCGCATCGTGAGTCTCGTCGACCTCACGCATGACGTGCAAACAACTTCTGACCGCGGGCCATGGGGAGCCAACAACCCGAGGTGGCGTCTCTTCGTTTATGGAAGCCTCGCGGACGTCGTGGGCCTGACGCTGGAAGGTCCACCGCTGGCATATGTCGTCGTGTGGGTGGCTGATGATCACGCCGATGGAGACGGGAATCCGCTGCAGGACGACAACGACACCGTCACTCTCCGTTGCGAGGCTTACGGTGTTCGTCATGGGCGGCGCGCAATCGAGGCGACCGTTGCGCGAGTAGATCCATATCCGGCACCGCTGAGCGTTTTGTCATGGCGGTTGGCTGAATGAGGTCCCGTACGGAGCATCGTGAATCCAGGGCGGCACCGCGCCCACGCAGCGTGCTATCATCAGCGTTATGGCTGCGCAAATGCTCGCGCGCGAGGCCCCCGCGAGGTGGTGGGTGGATGTGGCGCCGGAAATTCGGCGCTGGTCGCGCGACGAATATCAACGTGCCGGAGAGCTCGGCATCTTTGGTCCTGCCGAACGGTTGGAGTTGATCGCCGGAGAGGTGGTACGTAAAGTGACCCCTCAGCGCAGCATGCATGCGGCCGCGGTTCAGCGTGTGAACGAGGCCTTTCAACGCTATGTTGGGCCTGCGCGCAGCGTTCGTGTCCAGCTACCTCTTGGGCTTGGCGATGACAGTGAGCCTGAGCCGGACATCGCCGTGGTTAAGCGGGTTCCCGACGGTCATGCTAGCGCCCATCCAACGACCGCGCTGCTTATCGTTGAAGTCTCAGATACGACGCTCAGGTTCGATCGCATGACAAAGGCCAGCCTGTACGCACGTGAGGGGATCGCTGACTACAGGATTCTCAACCTACCAGACCGCGTACTCGAGTGCCATCGTGCCCCAGCGCCGATGGCCGATCAGCCTTTCGGATACCACTATCGCAGCATCACACGACACACCGAGGACGAGCAGGTGACGCCGCTTTTCGGCGGTCCACCAGTTCTCGTTCGCGATCTTCTTCCTCTGGTCTGATCTCCTCCGCGTCTTAGATTCGCAGGCCGACCTCGCGGAGGCTCGTTGCGAGCTCCAGCTCCGTCACGTCGGTCACGATCGCTGTACGCCCGATGTCTACCGGCAGCACGAAGTGGAGCGTGCCGCGTACCACCTTCTTGTCGTGTCGCATGGCTTCGAGACAGGCTGCCGCCGAGAGATCCGCCACAGTGGGAAGCGGGCCCATTCGAGTCAGCAGCTCGTCGAGCGCTTCATGAGCGTCGGCGGCGAGTGACCCGCGCGTGCGCGCGAGCCACGCGGCGGCGCGCATCCCGTAGGCTACTGCCTCGCCGTGGCGGAACCGTCGATACTTCGTGACCGCCTCGAGGGCGTGCCCGACTGTATGGCCAAAGTTGAGCGTGCGCCGCAGCCCTTGCTCGCGTTCGTCGGCGGCGACGACCTCCGCTTTGATGCGGCAGCACTCGGCGATGATCGGCACGAGCACCTCCGACTCCCGTGCGACGATCTGTGGCAGTCCCACCATCAACTGGTCGAAGAGCGGCCGGCTCGCAATGACCGCATACTTGACCACCTCGTACAGCCCCGCGCGGAACTCGCGTCGCGACAGCGTGCGAAGAACGAGCGGATCCGATACCACCAGTCGGGGATGATGAAAGGCGCCAATGAGGTTCTTGCCAAGCGCATGGTTCACGCCGACCTTACCGCCAATCGCGCTATCCACTTGCGCGAGCAGCGTCGTTGGCACCTGCACATACGAGATACCACGCAGGAACGTGGCCGCCGCAAATCCTCCCAAGTCGCCCAAAACGCCGCCACCCACGACCACGAGCTGCGTGCTTCTGTCCGCGTTGGCGCGGATCAAGGCGTCGTAGACGCGCTGCACCGTGGTGAGCTGCTTCGCACGCTCGCCATCCGGTACGAGGATGGGCTCGGACGTGGGCAGGCCAGCGGCGATGGCCGCGCCGTGCAACCGCCAGATTCGTGGGCTCGAGAGCACGAACCGCGGCGCACCCTCGGGCAGGACGGTCCGCATCACGTCGGCCAGGCTACCGAGAAGGCCATTCTCGATTTCGACGGCGTAGCCGGTCTCGGGACCGGCGTGGACAGGGATGTGCATGATCAGGATTCAGGAATCAGGCTTGCCTAGCCGTAGCTCGCCGGAGACGAGCGAAGGCTGGAATCAGGAAACAGCCCTTCGACGCGTGTGCGGCCTGCCATGAGCGAGCCCGACGGCCCGCCGACGGTGGGCCGTCAGACGAGTCGAATGGTAGGATAACAAGGGTCGGTTGTCTGCGCGGTTCGTAGATCGTCCGGCTGGCGCCTTGGCAAATCTTCAGACCGACTTTCTCATTCTTGGGAGCGGGATCGCCGCGCTTCGCGCTGCGGTCGAGCTGGCGGGGGCTGGCGACGTTCTCATCCTCACGAAGTCCGAGCCTGCAGAGGGCAACACGGGCTATGCCCAGGGCGGTATTGCGGCAGCCGTGGGTGCAGACGATGCGCCTGCGCTGCACGCTGCTGATACGATTGCGGCTGGCGGCGGCCTCTGCGACGAGCAGGCGGTCGCGGTCCTCGTCGGGGAAGGCCCCCGCTACGTGCGCGAGCTCGTCGACTGGGGCGCCTCGTTCGATCGGCAACCGGACCAGTCTCTGAGCCTCGCGCGCGAAGGGGCGCACACTGTTCGCCGCGTCTTGCACGCCCGAGATGCGACCGGACGCGAGATTGGGCGTGTGCTCGGCCGACGGGTCGCCGCGGAGACGGGCGTGCGCATTGTCGCCCACAGCCTGGCATGCGGCCTCGTAATAGAGCACGGCCGATGCCGGGGTGCGCGGTTCCTGACCGAAGAAGGCACGGCCGGTTGCGTGGAAGCTGCTGCGACACTCATCGCCACCGGCGGGGCGGGGCAGGTGTACGCCGAGACCACGAATCCAGAAGTGGCGACGGGCGACGGTATCCGGATGGCGTTTGCGGCAGGCGCCATGATCTCGGACCTGGAGTTCGTCCAGTTCCACCCGACGGTCCTCGACGTGCCAGGCGCGCCGAGATTTCTCCTGTCGGAAGCGCTGCGCGGTGAGGGAGCACGACTCGTGAATGGCGCCGGCGAGCGGTTCATGGCGCGCGAGGATCCGCTGGGAGACCTGGCGCCGCGCGATCGTGTGGCTCGCGCGATTGTTCGAGAGCGCGAGCGGTCTGGCCAACCGGTCTTTCTCTCGCTCCGGCATCTGCCGGCCGACGTGGTGCACGCGCGGTTTCCGCTCATTACTGACGCATGTCACATGGCGGGCCTCGATCTGGCGCGCGACCTGATCCCCGTGAGCCCGGCGGCGCACTACGTGATGGGCGGTGTTGCCACCGACCTGGACGGCCGAACGTCGCGACCGGGGCTGTTTGCAGCAGGCGAGGTTGCTTGCACGGGAGTGCACGGGGCGAACCGCCTGGCGAGCAACTCGCTCCTGGAGGGCCTGGTGTTTGGCGCGCGCGCCGGTGCTGCGATGCGGGCAGCCGCAAACAACGTCTCGGACTGGGAGGGACCGCGGCACGTAGAACTGTCGCTGATGCAGCGCCCAGAAGGCCCACGGTCTTCGCGCACCATGACCACTCGGGACGTTCAACAGCTCATGTGGAGCAATGTGGGGCTCTTCCGAGACACGGCCGGCTTGGGAAGCGCAGTAGCCCAACTCGAGGCGGCATGGCGCGGGCTGTCCGGTGACCTGCCTGCCTCGGTTGAGGCTGCGCGTCACGCGAGCCTCCTCACGGTGGCATTCCTCATGGCTCGGGCCGCCTGGCGCCGTGCCGAGAGCCGCGGCGCGCACTATCGTCTCGATGTCCCGCAGCGTGACGACAATGCCTGGAGCAAACACTGCGGCGACGTGTTGATGTAAACGCACCTCAGGACGAATCTTGAAGACAGAAGAAACTCATGACCGAACAGCGGAAGGACACGTTGGTAACGGAGATCACGCCCCAGTCCGAGGACTTCTCGCGCTGGTACCTCGACGTCGTGCGTCGGGCCGAGCTCGCCGACTACACGATGGTCAAGGGCTGCTTGGCGATCCGGCCGTATGGCTACGCCATCTGGGAGCACATGCAACAGGCGCTCGACCGCCGGCTCAAGGCGACTGGGCACGTCAATGCGTACTTCCCGCTCTTCGTACCTGAGAGCCTGCTCTCCCGCGAAGCAGACCACGTCGAGGGGTTCGCGCCGCAGGTCGCGTGGGTCACGCAAGGCGGCACGGAGACGCTCGAAGAGCGACTCGCGATCCGGCCCACGTCGGAGGCGATCATAGGCACGCTGTACGCGAAGTGGATTCAGTCGTGGCGGGATCTCCCCGTCTTGATCAACCAGTGGGCAAACGTCGTGCGCTGGGAGAAGAAGACGTACCCCTTTCTTCGCACGACCGAGTTCCTCTGGCAGGAAGGCCACACGGCGCATGAGACCGAAGCGGAAGCCCAGGAGGAGACGCTGAAGATCTTGGCGCTCTACAAGTCCTTTGCCGAAACGGAGCTTGCCATCCCGGTTGTCGAGGGACAGAAGACCGACAGCGAGAAGTTCGCGGGTGCGGTGCGCACCTATTCGATCGAGGGGCTGATGCAGGACGGCCGCGCGCTCCAGGCCGGCACGTCGCACATGCTGGGGCAGAACTTCGCACGGGCTTTCGAGATTCGCTTTCAGGGGCGCGACAAGTCGCTGGAGCATGCCTGGACGACGTCGTGGGGCGTGACGACGCGTCTCATAGGCGCCGTCATCATGACGCATGGCGACGACAGCGGTCTCGTGCTGCCTCCTCGCATCGCGCCACATCAAGTCGTGATCGTGCCCATCTCGCGCGGCAATTGGCGCGAGAGCGTGTTGCCAAAGGCGTGCGAGATTCGAGATCGTCTCGTCGAGCACGGCGTGCGCGTCTTTCTCGACGACCGTGATGCCTACACGCCTGGATGGAAGTTTGCCGAGTGGGAGATGCGGGGCGTGCCGCTACGTCTCGAGATCGGTCCGAAGGACATCGACAAATCTCAGGTGGTCCTCGCGCGGCGCGACACGCGGGAGAAGATATTCGTCCCCATCGAGGGACTTGCCGATCGCGTGCAAGGCCTGTTGACCGAGATTCAGGACGCCTTGCTGGTACGCGCGCGCGCGTTTCGCGACGAGCGCACCCTGCGGACCAGCTCGTACGCAGCGTTCAAGGACGCCATGGAGGGCCGTCCCGGATTCGTCGTCGCTCCTTGGTGCGGCGACGCGGCGTGCGAGGCGTCCATCAAGGCCGAAACGCAGGCAACGATTCGTAATCTGCCGTTCGCCGAAACGGAGCCGCCGCAGGGCGGCTGCATCCGTTGCGACAAGCCAGCCGTGGCTTATGCGTGGTTTGCTAAAGCGTATTGAAGGGATCAAGGGATCAAGGGAGGGTGGCTCATTCAGCGGGGTGAGGACGAAGTCTCCGGCTCGTCGGCCGCGGGGCCTAAAGGCCCCGCGCTACGCACGCCCGAAGGACACCCCTTGATCCCTAGACCCCTTGATCCCTTTACCCCTTGATCCCTTTACCCCTTTACCCCTTCTTCCTCCCCCACAGTGCCCGAAACGCTTCCGGCCAGTGCGAGGCCATCCGCTTGGCGGCGGCGTGTCGCTTCGTGATGCCCTCGCGAGCAATCACCGCCAGAAAGGCCGATTCGAGCTGCTGGCGGAACCATGAGTCGTCAGTCGTGGTCCATGCCGAGGCGAGGGTGTCGATGCACGACGCGTCCCCAACCTCTGTGAGTGCCGCAAGGAATCCGACGGGCACACGCCGATTGAGCTGTGCAATCGTTTCGCGCAAGTCGTAGACGGCAAGACGGCTGCCGCGGGAGGCCAGGGCCTGGTGCGCTGTTGCGCGGCAGAGCAGCCAACCAGCGCGCTGCGTGTCGTCCGCCTCCGTCGCTTCTCGTTCTCGCAGCATCACGATGAGCCGATGCAATGTTGTGAGGGGCACCCGGCCAGCTTCTCGTGCGACGTGACGGCGGAGCGCGTCGGGATCATTGGGTAATTTGCCACCGGCCGCCTCTTCGACGAGACGTGCCAAGTCGGTCGGAGCCACGGACGCCTCGTGTGGCTTGGAGCGCTCTTCGAGTGCCCTTTCACGCACGATCGGAGAGGCATCGTCCGCTAATCTCGCACGGAGGGGGGCCGTGACTGTCTCCTCGAGAGGTGCGAGGGCGTTCAGGGACGCGACTCTGACGCGATCATCCCGTGTCGCATCGAGCGCAAGCGCGGTGAGCTTGTCGACCGCCTCTGTCGCGATCCGATCCCGCGGAGAGACGACGTGCACGGCAACGGCATTGACGGCGGCGATGGCCACATCCGGATCGTCGTGCCGCAGGAAGCGCGAAGCTGGGATGAGCGCGCTCGGGGCGGCGATGCGTTCCAGGAGCCCCAGAATGCGCATCTGGCCGTCGGACGACGCCTCGGCCAGCGCCGTCACGAGACTGCGAACGGCGGCGTTACCTCGAATGGCCAGGCGCGCAGCAGCGGTCTCGCGCGCAACCTCGTCTCCCTTCAGTAACGCGTCGATGAGCGGCGCCGATGAACTCCGGGCCGAAACAGGCATGTTAGGCTGTTGGGGAATACCGTCCGGGCAGCATTGTACCCGTATCCGAGGTCGCTATGAAATGGCTTCTCATCGCCGGCTCCGCGCTGGTGGCGTGCACGAACGCGGCGGAAGCACCGCAGTTCCGCATGGCGCGCGCGGACGCGACTTTTCCCGGCGACGTGCAGGTCTCGCTCGAGGTGGCCGCCACGGAAGAGGAGCGTCAACGCGGCCTCATGTTCCGCGATGGGCTGGCGCCCGACGAAGGCATGATCTTTGTGTTCCCCGAACCGGGCGCCAATGGGTTCTGGATGAAGAATACGCTCATTCCGCTCGACATGTTCTGGTTGGAATCGGACGGGCGGATCGTGGCGATCCGGCAGTCCGTGCCGCCATGCGGGAACAAGAGCGACCGCGATTTCGATTGCCCCATCTATGAGCCTGGCCCTGCCGCGTCGAGCTCCATCTACGTCATTGAAACCGCAGCGGGCTTTGCGAAGCAGCACGGTATCGAGGTCGGAGACACGGTGGCGTTGGAGGGGATGCCGATCAAACGGTAGGGCGTAGGGCCGAGAGCGTGCGCGCGTACTCGAAAAAGGGGTTCCCGGTCGTCTGGCCGGGAACCCCTTTGTTTTGTTGCCCGCTAGCCTGCGCTACTGGGTAAGCCGAGCGATGAGGGCAGCGCGTCGGTTGAGTCGACGCGTTTCCTCACGCGCGTTGTCATGCTTCGGTCGCTCCTCACCGTAGCTCACTGTCTTGACCCGATCGGCACCGATGCCGCGCGAGGTGAGGTAGCTGCTCACTGCTCGGCCGCGACGTTCGCCCAGCGCCAGGTTGTACTCCGCTGTGCCGATGTTGCAGGTGTGGCCTTCGATCTCGAGCTGGAGGGTCTCATCCTTCTCCATGGCGGTCACAGCTTCGTCCAGAATTCGCGTGGCCTCTGGCCGCAGCGTGTAGCGGTCGAAGTCGAAGTGAACGTCTTCGAAGACGATCTCCTCGACCGTCGGCTTCACCACCTGGATCGTGACGGTGTCGGTCGCCGTGCCGCCCTTCCCATCATCCACCGTGCAGGTGACCGGCACCGGCCCCTCTTGCATCGGCGCGGTCCAGAGCGACTGGCGGTCCCCAGGGCTGGCAAAGTCTCCCGCTGGGGCCGACCACTTGTAGGTCAGCGGATCGCCATCCGGGTCTTGCCCGTCGCAGGTCACCGTCGAGCTCTTGCCGACCTCTACGGTGCACGGCTCACAACGCGCCTTGGCCGTGGGTGGCCGATTGGCCGGCGGCTCGGGCACCGGCTCCGGCGCCGGCGGCGGCGGCTGGTAGGCGCGTACGCCTGGGTGATAGCCAATGCGGAACTGGAACCCCAAGGGGTCGCCTGTGCGGTCTTCGAAGTCGGGGAAGTGGTCGCTGCGACTGTCGTGCGCCAGCGCCCAGCTCATCCCGCCACCGATGAAGAACCCGTTGTTGGAGAGGTAGGTGAGGCCCACGTTCAGGTCCAGTGGGTTCCGGATCTGGCTCAGCAGCGGCGAGGTGGTCTCATCGTCAGCAATGAGGCTGCCGTCGGAGACGATGACATCATCGGAATGCGCCTCGCCTACCAACTCGGCCGTGAGCCGGAGGGGACTTCGCGAGGGGACGCCAACGCCGAATCCGTAGCGGAAGCCGTTGGCGATATCGAACCCGTCTGGATCGCCCCGCTGCACCCATCCCACATAACCAGACAGTTCCGTCGTCTGGTTCGCTTCGCCGCTGATGATGGCGTCGATCAGGAAATCGGCTTCGCCACTGCTGGCGCCGCTGTCGCTGTCCCCGGTCGGTAGCTTGATCATCGGCCGCACGGCCAAGGCAAGCGGCCTTTGGTCCGCCTGCGAGAGAAAGTTGATCTTGCCGCCGACGTAGAGGTCGCCGACCTGATTGTCGGACCACCCCTGGGGTACCAGTGGCAGCTCGTTGACCGGACCGCCGGCCTCGTTGCCGTCCACGAAAATCGGACGCACGTCGCGGTCGACACGGCTGACCACCTGGAAGCTGCCGAACAGCTCGAGGCGGTTCCCTACGCCGACCCCGAACGTCACAGGCCACTGGGAGTAGTCCGTGAAGCCCTCCTGGCGGTCGAAATTGCCGCGATACCCGCTGATGGACCACATCCCGTGTGGAAGCACCTCGGCGATCGGCACGAACCACAAGCCGGAGTCGCCGTGGAAGGTGGTGGTTGCACGGCGCGTCCCGTCCGAAGCCAATGGTTCCGGAGCGGGCTGCTCCTGCACACTGGGCTGCTCGGTGGGTTCCTGTGGCGCCGGTTCCGCTTGCTGCGCCACGGATGGTGTCGCTACGCCCAGCCCGAGCAGTGCGATTAGACCTACCCGTTTGAATCGTCTCATATCAAGTCGACCTTGAAATTGACCTTCCAACGACCGTCTCGCGACAACCTCCCACACCAGTATCGGCCACAAAATGGTAAAGCTTCACCCGGTATAAGTCAATATCGTGTAGCGAGATGTGCTGAACTGTCAGGAGTTTGCTGCATTCTCACGCGCTGGTGAGCACCTATGGTCTACTACGGAATGCCCGTGTACTCTGCCGCTGTGGGGTATCTAAGAGGCGACAGCACACTGGTTGTCGGCAGGTTAGCTGAAGCGTTAAGAGGCTCGCCGCTGGCACGCCCATGCAATAACGATGCTTACCCCATAGAGCACAATCATGGGTGCTGCGACGATAGTCATGTTGACTGGGTCCGTGCTCGGGGTGATCAGCGCCGCGACGATGAAGATGACGAGAATTGCGTACTTAATGTTCCGCGCAAGGAATCCGGCCGTGATCAGGCCAATCCGCGCCAGGAAGAAGACGACCGTGGGCATCTCGAACACCAGGCCCAATCCAATCAGCAGGCGCACGTAGAGGGAGAAGGCGGACGCCACGCTTGGGAGGAAGGTCAGGTAATCCGTGCCGAAGCTCGCGAAAAATCGCCACGCGAATGGGAACGCGATGTAGTGCGAGAAGAGCGCCCCGGCCGTGAAGCAGATCGACGTCAGCCCGACGAAGGGAATCGCCCAGCGCTTCTCGTTCGAGTACAGACCGGGGGCAACGAATTGCCAGGTCTGCCACATGACGACGGGCATGGCGAGGATGAGGCCCACGAGCGCCGCCATCTTCATCTGGAGGAAGAACGCCTCCGTGGGCACCGTGTAGATCAGCGAGCTTCCATTCGGCAGCACGGCCGAAAGAGGCTCCATGATGAACCTGAAGATCTGTGGGATGAAAATACAGGCGATCAGGAAACCGCCGAGGAGCGCGTATATGGAGCGGATCAGCCGCTTGCGCAGCTCATCCAGGTGCTCGAGGAAGCTCATCTTCCCGCCGAGCTGGGGGTCGTCATCCGGCTCGAACGGCCCGGGCGGTTCCGGAGATGTGGGGACGGGAGCCAGCGCCATGAGCGAGGTCTATGCGTCGAGCACCTGGTTGTGCGGCGTGGACTCGCTGCTCCGAGGGGTGGAGTCCTCGACCGGGCGCGGTCCCACTGGATCGGGTGTGGGCGCCTTGGCAGGCTCGGCTCGAGGACGCTTTTCCTGGTCATCCTCGAGGCGAATCTCCTCTTCCAAGCTGTTACGCAGATCGTTCGACGCGCGCTTGAACTCCGACAGGCCGCGCCCCAGCGATTTCCCCAGCTCCGGCAGCTTTCGCGGACCGAAGACGATCAGCGCGATCACGAAGATAATGATGAGCTCCGGTACCCCAAGTGGCCCAAATCCCATGCCCTGGCTCCTTGACTAAGCGTAGCTGACACCCTCGAGCGGCCGGGCCGGGCAACGCCCGGAACCCTCCGGACAAGCCAGACCCCGATGATTCGTGGCCCAGGCGGGCAACTGGCGGGGGCGACACCCTCGCGTGCGCGTGGGTGCACGAGAATGCATACGTCTCGTGGGATGATCGACCCGATCCCCCCACAACCTCACCTCATGATTATAGGGGCAAAGGGATAAAGAGGCCAAGGGATCAAGGGCAACGGGTCGAAGGGCCTAAGGGTGAGGGCGAAGCTTCCTCGTCCTCCTCCGCGGGGCCTCGAGGCGCCGCGCTACGTGCGCGCCCCGAAGAACCACCCCTTGCCCCCTTTATCCCTTGACCCCTTTATCCCTTTGTTGCTCCCTGCCCGTGTGTCTGCTACCCTGCAATTTATGTCCCGCGTCAGGTCCTTGTCGATCGCCCTCGGCGCTGTCGTCCTGTCGGCCGTGCTTGGGGGCGCGGTCGGCCGCAGCGCTCTCGCCACCAATGATCCGGTCGCGGAGCGCTACAAGATATTTACGGCGGCCCTCGCCGCAGTCGAGAACAACTACGCCGGCGACATCGAATCGGATCGCCTCGTCTACAGCTCCATAGGCGGGATGCTCCAGAAGCTGGACCCCCATTCCAGCTTCCTGAGCCCGCGCGTATACGCACAACTGCGCGAGCGGCAGGAGGGACGCTATTACGGTCTCGGGATAAGCATTCTCACGGTGGACGGTGACGTGACCGTGACGAACATCTTCGAGGGGACGCCTGCGTACAAGAGCGGCCTGCGTCGCGGCGACATCATCGCGGAGATCGAGGATGCCGACACCAAGGGCTGGACCAACGACGATGCGGTCAAGGTCTTGCGTGGAGAGAAGGGCTCGAAGGTAAGGCTCGGGATCCAGCGGCGCGGCTACGAGCAGTTGATTCGGATCGTCGTGGCTCGCGACGAGATCCACATCCCCACGATCCGCGGCTCCTTCATGGTCGACAGCACGACGGGGTACGTCCGCGTCGGCGACTTTTCCGAAACGACCGATCACGACCTCGGCGCGGCCATCGACAAGCTGGAAGGCGAGGGCATGCAGCGGTTGATCCTCGACCTTCGAGACAATCCTGGTGGTCCGCTCGATCAAGCCATCAAGGTTGCCGATCGCTTCCTGCCGAGCGGACAGTTGGTCGTCTACACGCGCGGGCGGACGCGCAACTCCGATTCGGACTATACCGCGATGGATGCGGAGGATCTCGACGCTGCGCCCGTCGTCGTGCTGGTCAACCGCAACTCCGCGAGCGCATCCGAAATCGTGGCTGGCGCGCTGCAGGACCACGATCGCGCGCTCGTCGTGGGTGAGACCACCTTTGGCAAGGCGCTGGTGCAGTCGATCTTCCGCGTGAGCGAGGGTGCGGGACTAGCGCTCACAACAGCGCGGTACTACACGCCGAGTGGACGTTTGATCCAGCGGCCGTGGGATGGCAGCTTCGACGAATACCTCACGCACACCCTGCGTGACGATATTCGTCAGGAGAAAAAGGATCCGGCAGAGCTCCGCTACACCGATGCCGGGCGGAAGGTCTACGGCGGTGGAGGGATCGAGCCAGATCGTTACTTGGCCGGTCCCCTCGAAGGCTTCAACCCCACGCGGTTCGGCCGGATGCTGAACGCGCGGCAGCTGTTTGTCGACTACGCCGAGAAATTCTCACCCGAAGGGGATACGCGCGTCAGCGCCGTCGCCCGTGGGCGCAAAACGCTTGCGCGCGATTTCGTCGTCGACGACGCGATGGTCGAGGACTTCCGGACGTTTCTTCAGAGCAAGAAGGTCAAGATCGACGAGGCGGCATTCACCAAAGATCTCGAGTTCATCAAAGCGATGATTCATTTCGAGATCGACGTCGACCTCTTTGGCATCGATCAGGCGCAGCGCAATCTCATCGCCCGCGACCCGCAGGCGCAGCTCGCGCTCAGCCTGTTCCCCGAGGCGGTTCAGCTCACCCGCCTCCCCAAGAACACCACCCGCGCGGGACAGCAGGACGGAAGGTAGGGACGCGTCGCCCGGGCGTCCGTCGCACGGTCATGGTAGGGGCGCCTCGCCGAGGCGCTCGCCTCCCTGCCCCTTATCTAGTGTCCACTTTTCGAGTTGCCCCAACCAGTAGCGCCTGCTAAACTTTCACGGGACCCACAGCCCAGTGTGCTAGCCCAGTGTGCTAGCTCAGCGCGCTCGCCGGTGTGGGCCGCCCGTTGCGACCGACCCATGCGCCTCCAACGCCTCAAGCTGACCGGCTTCAAGAGTTTTCCGGACGCGGCCGACCTGCATTTCGACCGTGGCGTGACCGCCATTGTCGGCCCGAACGGCTGCGGCAAGAGCAACGTCGTCGATGCCATTACGTGGGTGCTCGGCGAGCAGAGCGCCAGGAGCCTGCGCGGCGAGCGCATGGAGGACGTCATCTTTGCCGGCAGCGACGCTCGACGACCCACGGGCGCCGCCGAGGTCAAGCTCCGCCTGAGCGGCGTGCCAACCCGCGTCCCGGCCGCCAACGGCCAGAACGGCACGAGCGTCGAGTCCACGCCACACGACCATGTGGCGCCGCAGGGCGATGTGCGTACGGTGGCTGTGGCTACTATTGAAGCCGACGGGAACGGACACTCGGACGTCCTGCGCGATGTTGAGATCTCCCGCCGACTCTACCGATCCGGTGAGAGCGAGTATCTGATCGACGGGCACGTCGTGCGGCTGCGGGACGTTCAAGACCTCCTGATGGACTCAGGCCTGGGCGTCAAGGCCTACGCGGTGATCGAACAAGGAAAGATTGGCCAGATCCTCAGCGCCAAGCCCCTCGAGCGACGACAGCTGATCGAAGAAGCCGCTGGCATTACGAAGTACAAGTCACGACGCCGAGCCGCTGAGCTGAAGCTCGACGCCGCTCAGCAGAATCTCGTCCGTGTCGAGGACATCATTTACGAGCTCGAGAAGCAGCGCGGCGCGCTCAAGCGCCAGGCCGCGAAAGCGAGACGCTATCGCCGCTTGCGCGAAGAGCTCCGCTACTGGGAAAAGATACTGTTTGCGGCGCGTTACCGCGTGCTCCAAGAGAGCGTCGCGAGCGCACATCAGCGTCTTGCAGAAGCTCGCGAGCGTGAGACCGGCGCTGCGGCTCGCGTGGCGCAGCTCGAAGCGGAGCTCGAGCGCTTGCGGCTGGATCTCACACAGGCCGATGAGCACGCGAGCCACGCGCGAACGCGGGCGCACCAGCAGGAGATCGAGAACGAGCGCCGGCAGCAGCAGCTCGAGTTCGACCGCCAGCAGGTCGACTCGCTGCAGACGCTTGGCACGACCTTGCGGGCGGAGCTCGCAACGCTCGACGCGCGACGTGAGCCTGCGCGGCAGGAGATCGAGACGCGTCGATCGGCCGGGAGCGAAGCAGACGGAGAGCGCGATCGTGCGGCAGAGCGTCTCGCGGTGGCTGATGCGGAGGTCGCAGTCGCACGCCAGGAGATCGACAATTCGGAGTCGGTCGTCGAGCAGGCGCGCCATGATGTGTACGCTGGTCTTCATTCCATGAACGCCCTGCGTCACGCGATCGAGCATGCGGCGACGCAGCAGGAGCGTATCTCGGGTGAGCTGGCCCGGCTCGAGGTCGAGGCGTCGGACCTGGCGGCGGAGCACGAACGGGTGACGCGTGAACAGACGACGGCCGCCGCGGAGCTCGCCGCGGCACGCGATACCCTGGCGTCGACCGAGCGCGCGCGCCTCGCCCAGGAGGAGGAGCTCGAGCATCTGCGCGCTGACTACGAGGAGCAGACCCAGCAAGCGCGCGCGAAAGAAAAGGAGATCTCAGGGCTCGAGGCTCGACTGCGCTCGCTCGAGGAGCTCAACGAAGCGCGCGCAGCTTACAGCGACGCGGCGCGCTTCATTCTGGCCGAGGAGCATCCGGAGATTCCTCACGCCGGCTCTGTTGCCGACTACGTTGATGTGGATAGCCGGTACGAGACGGCCGTAGAAGCTGCGCTGGGCGATCTGCTGCAGTGCATCATCGTGCCCCGGCACGCCGATGCACTGGCCGCGTTGGCTCTCGTCCGCGAGCGCGGGTTGGGTCGGTGCGGTGTGCTCGTTGCCGACGGAGCACCACGCGCTGTACCGGCTCCGCTCGAGGGTCGGATCGGTGACATCGTCCCGCTCGCCGGCGTCCTGCAAATCACGGGCGCGCACGCCAACTTGATTCGCCACGCAACCGGCGAGGTCTGGGTGGCCGAAGGCTTCGAGCGTGCGGTGCAAGCGTCGCTGCAGCTCGGTGGGGTTGTGGTGACTCTCGCCGGAGAGCTCGTGCGTGGTGGCTATCTGGTGACCGGTGGCGGGCGCGTCGAAAGCCGCGGCATCCTGGGCACGCGCCGCGAGATCAAGGAGCTCGGAGACCGTCTTCAAACGGAGCAGGCGCTCATCACGAAGCTCGGTGACGACGTCACCACACTTGCCGCTCGAGTTGCCGACGGCGAGAAGTCCCTTGCCGCCCTGACGGCCGATGCCCACGCGAGGGAGAAGGAGATCCTCGGCCTCGAACATCGCGTCGCGCGTGCCGTGGAGGACGCCGAGCGCGTGAGCCGGCGCCAGGAGCTCATCGAGAACGAGCGCCGCCGGGCTGACGAAGAACGTGGGTCGCTTGGTGCGCGTCAGCGAGAATCACAGCAATCGATTGCCGATCTCGAGACGAGCCAGCGAGCCTTGGACACGGCGCTCGCCGCTGGACAACAACGGACCTATGACGCGCGAGAGCGGATGTCGGCGCTGCTGACCAACGCCGCCGAAGCCAAGGCGGCCCATGCGGCGATGGTCGAGCGGGCATCTGCGCTCGCCACCGAGATTCGGCGATTGGAAGAGGCGTCGGCCGAGCTCGAAGCGCGGATTGCCGGACGCCGGCAAGAGCTGGACTCGGCCGAGCGTCGGAGCGATGAGCTCGCCCAGCGCATCAGCGAAACGCGACAGCAGCTCGACGCGGATCTCGCGGCGTTCGACGGTCTGCTGCAGGATGTGCGGGCAGCCGACGCACGGGTGGTCGAGATCCAGTCCAATTTCCAGTCGCACGAAGCATCAGTGCGCGGAGCGCGCCATGAGCTCGACAACGTGCGTGCGGAAGTGAGCCGGATCGACGTCGAGCGCGCCACCGCGGAGGCGGATCTGGCGCACTTGGCGGCGGCATGCGACGAGGCGCTGCAGATGACGCTCGACGCCGTCGCGGCCGAGGCCGACCTGCTGGCGGCGCAGGGTGCACCACAGGAGGCGGTGGCGGAACCAGCGCCCGAAGAGGAGCAGGAGGAGGAGGAGGAGGAGGAGAGCGAAGACGGGTTGGGAGCGTCCGGCGCCGAAGGTGCCACCGATGGCGCTTCCTCGTCGAGCTCGGACGCCGTTGACGCGGAAGCGGCGCGTGCCGCGTCGAACGACGAGGCGGCGTCCGGGCCGGTAAGCGCCGAGGAGCAGATCGCTCGTCTCAAGCGGAAGATCGCAGCGCTTGGTCCGGTGAACATGATCGCGATCGAACAGTTCGAGGAGCTCGAGACGCGCCACACCTTCCTCACCAATCAGCGTCAGGATCTCGTCGATGCCATTGCGCAGACCGGCGAGGCCATCCGACGCATCGACAAGACCACACGGGAGCGGTTTCACGACGCCTTCGTCGCGATCAACCGTAATTTCGAGGAGACGTTTCGAACGTTGTTTGGGGGCGGGCAGTCGGGCCTCATCCTCAACGACGAAGAGAACGTCCTCGAGAGCGGTATCGATATCGTCGCGCAGCCGCCAGGCAAGCGGCTCCAGAACGTGCAGCTCCTCTCGGGCGGGGAAAAGGCACTCACCGCCATGGCCCTGATGTTCGCCATCTTCACCTACCGGCCGAGTCCCTTCTGCTTGCTGGACGAGATCGATGCCCCGCTCGACGATGCGAATATCGGGCGTTTCATCGAGATGTTGCGCGGCATGCAGGAGCGCACACAGTTCATCCTCGTCACCCACAACCGCAAGACCATGGAGATCGCCGATCGGCTGTACGGGGTCACGATGGAGGAGCCTGGCGTCTCCAAGCTCATCTCACTGAGATTGAACTAGCCAGTGCGACTGTTTTGTTGTGAACGAGGACAAGGGCACGCGGTATCACCGAGCACGCCGGCGGTTGACTGTGCTCGAAGTGGTATTGGTGGGCGCGGCGCTGCTGCTCGTCGTCCTGTCTGGCGTCTCGTCGCCCGCCCGTGATGCGCTGTTCGGCCTCGGTGTTGCGCTCGACTTGCCGGACCGATGGCGCGAGCCCTTCGTCCTGCTGTTGTTTGCCATTGGGCTGGCGCTGCTGTTGGAGCTCGTCGCGCTGCCCTGGTATTTCCTGCGTAGCTTCGTGCTCGAGCGCAGCTACGGCCTCACGTCGGAATCTCTCGACACGTGGCTGCGGGATCACCTGAAGGCGTCCGGGGTTGCTCTGGTCGTCGGCCTTGCCGCGGTCGAGGTGCTGTTCTGGATTGCCCGTGAATCTCCGCGGTGGTGGTGGGCGTGGGCAACCCTCGGCACTTTCGTTCTCTCGGTCCTGATCGTGGCGCTGGCACCGGTCCTGCTGTTACCGCTCTTCTATCGGGTCCGGCCGCTCGACCGGCGCTCTCTGCGAGAGCGCCTGCTCGCGCTGGCGGTGCGCGCAGGCCGACCGGCACTGGATGTCTACGAGTGGAAGGTCGGCGAGCGCACGCGCAAAGCCAATGCGGCATTAGCGGGCCTCGGTCGAACGCGCCGGATTCTTTTGTCGGACACGCTGCTCGAGCGCTACTCAGAGGATGAGATCGAGGTGGTGCTCGCGCACGAGCTGTCCCATCATGTACACGCCGATGTGTGGCGAGGTCTCGCGTTCGACGCCGCGCTTGCCGCTGTCATGTGGGGAACCGTGCAGGTGGCCGTTTGGGGGCTCGGGCCGTTGCTCGGACTGCGTGGCACGGCGGATGTGGCGGCGCTGCCGTTCATGCTACTCGTCGGCGGCGCGACCTCGCTTGTGCTCCAGCCGCTCGCGTATGCTCAGTCGCGCGCGGCGGAACGTCGCGCCGATCACTATGCGCTCGCGTTGACGCGTCGACCAGAGGCGCTCATTTCTGCATTGCGCCGCCTCGGCCAACAGAACCTCGCGGAAGAGCAAGCGTCTCGCCTTGTCGAGGTGGCCTTCCTCACGCATCCACCACTGGGGGAACGAATCGCTGCCGTGCGCCGGTGGAAAGGCTGAAGAGGTTCGAGGTTACCGTCGAGGCATTGCCGCGAACGTCTTTTCGATGTTCTCGAGCAGTCGCGCTGTGGAGCGCACGCCGGCTTCGAGATAGCGCTCCCCCAGCTCGGAGGTTGCCTGCCGTGCATCGCCCCATGTACCGGATTTCGTTGCCCTATAGACCGAGCCGGGCGATGTGAAGAAGAACGCCGTATGCACAGCACCCGTGTTGGCGACCGTGTACTCCGGAAATGGCGGGAACTCGGCGTTTGCACGCTCCATGTCGACCAGATCGGCGTTGATCCGAAGCACAGCGCCGGTCTCTGCGGCGTTGGCGTGCATCCCATTCTTCAGGCCTAAGAACTCCGCTGATTCCTCGGGCGTGAACCCATCCCAGTAGTTGGCCGGAAACGCTCTGACGTCCTCCGGCAGCTTCTCGGCCGCGCTCGCGCACGCATACGCGATTGGGTATGTGTTGTCATAGTGGCCATTGAGGAACACGAGGCGCTTGAAGCCCATGCGTGCGAACGCCACACAGAGGTCCTCGACGAGGGCCATGAACGTTGAAATGCGGATATCGACGACGCCGACGAAGCCGCGGTGCGGATACGACAGCGCATAGTTGATCGGCGGCGCCACTACTGCCCCTACCTGTGGCGCCACGCGCCGCGCGACTTCCTGCGGAATCAGCACGTCGGTCAGCAAGGGACCATGGGGGCCATGCTGCTCGGTCGCACCGGTTGGAATGATGACCGTGTGGTGCTCTTTCAGGAACGCCTCGATCTCGAGGTTGGTCATCTCGCCTAGGAAGACGGTAGTTGGCTTCATCGGGTGTAAGGGGTTAAGGGATCTAGGGATCTAGGGATCTAGGGATCTAGGGATCTAGGGATCAAGCCTTGATCCCTTGACCCCTAGGTCCCTTTTACTTCCTCACCGGCTGTTTGGTGCCCGGGCCGTGCGGTTTTTCATCTGGACGATCGCGCTGGTGTGCCGGCTGCGCGGCAGCAGCCTCCGGTTCCGCGGGCTGCTGTTCTTGTAGCAAGGCCTTGCGGCTCAGGCGTATCTTTCCAGACTGATCGACGTTGATCACCTTGACGAGCACCTGGTCGCCTTCGTTGAGCTCGTCCCGGACGTCTTTGACGCGATGCAGTGCGATTTCGGAGACGTGGAGCAGTCCGTCCGTGCCTGGCAGAATCTCGATGAACGCACCAAAGTCCGCGATGCGCACGACCTTGCCGAGATACGTCTTGTGCAGCTCCGGGACCGCCGTGAGCCCCTCGATCATCGCGATGGCCTTGGCGGCGGACTCGCCGTCGAGCGACGCCACGTTGACGCGGCCGTCGTCCTCGACGTCGATTTTGACGCCCGTCTTCTCGATGATGCCGCGGATCGTCTTCCCGCCGGGACCAATGACGTCGCGAATGCGATCGACGGGGATCTTGATCGAGACAATGCGGGGAGCGAAGCCGGAGATGCTTGCGCGAGGCTCGCGCATGGCTTCGCCCATCTTCTCCAAGATGAACAACCGGCCTTCACGGGCCTGCTCGAGGGCCTGCCGCATGATGTCGACCGTGATGCCGGAGACCTTGATGTCCATCTGGAGAGCCGTGATGCCCGCCTCGGTCCCCGCCACCTTGAAGTCCATGTCGCCGTAGTGGTCCTCGGCGCCCGCAATGTCGCTGAGCACGGCGAACTTGCCGCTCTGTTCCTCCAGGATGAGGCCCATCGCCACGCCCGCGACCGGCTCCTTCAGGGGCACCCCGGCGTCCATGAGCGCCAATGAGCCGCCACAGACACTCGCCATCGACGAGGAGCCATTGCTCTCGAGGATGTCGGAGACCACACGGATGGTGTACGGGAAGGCGTCCTCTTCCGGAATAATCGGCTGCAGGGCGCGCTCTGCCAGCGCGCCGTGGCCGATCTCGCGCCGGCCAGGGCCTCGCAAAAACGCCACCTCGCCGACCGAGAACGGTGGGAAGTTGTAGTGGAGCATGAAGCGCTTGTAGGTTTCACCGTCGACGAGCTCCACCTTCTGCTGGTCTTCGCCCGTGCCGAGCGTCACCGTGACGAGCGCCTGGGTCTCGCCGCGCGTGAACACCGCCGAGCCGTGAGCGCGCGGCAGCACGCTCACCTCCGACCATATCGAGCGAATCTCATTGAAGGCGCGGCCGTCCAGGCGCCGTCCGCGCTCGAGGATCTCCTCGCGCAGCACTTTCTCCTGCAGCTCCTTGAAGATGTGCTTCGCTTCGACACGCCGCTCCACTTCACCGTCCGGTAGCGAGGCGATGAGGTCCTCGAGCACCTGATCGACCCGCTCGTAGCTTTCGAGCTTGCCATGCACGCGCATGGCCTCGCTCAAGGGCACGCGGATTTTTTCTTCCACCTCGCGGTAGAAGTCGTGCGCGTGCTCCTTGGCCGGCGACGCCAGCTTGGGGCGGCCGGCCTCGCGGGCCAGGTCGTCGATCGCCGCCACGATCTCCTTGATCGCCGTGTGGCCCGCGTCGATGGCGGCCATCATCTCTGCTTCCGTCGACTCGCGTGCGCCTGCCTCGACCATCGAAATGGCGTCCGCGCTCCCCGCGATGACCAAGTCCAGCTTGCTGCGGCGCCGCTGCTCGTAGGTCGGGTTGATCACGTACTCCGCGTCGACCAGCCCCACCCGAACCGCAACAACGGTCTTCAGGAACGGAATGTCCGACAGCGCGAGCGCCGCACCGGCGCCGGTGATCGCGAGCACATCCGAGTCGTTTTCCGTATCGGCCGACAGCACGAGCGCGATGACCTGAGTTTCGTACCTCCAACCGGATGGGAAGAGCGGCCGAATCGGACGATCGATCAACCGGCTCGAAAGGATCTCCTTCTCGGTCGGCTTGCCTTCTCGCTTGAAGAAGCCGCCAGGGATGCGCCCGGATGCATACGTATACTCGCGGTAGTCGACCGTGAGCGGCAAAAAATCGATCCCCTCCCTCATCGTCGAGCCATGGCACGCGGTCACCAGGACCATCGTGTCGCCAAAGCGCACGACGACAGAGCCGTCGGCTTGCTTGGCGAGCTTGCCGGTCTCGAGCGAGAGGCGGGTACGCCCGATAGCAATTTCTCGTGTGTGCATACGTCCTTACTTGCGGAGATTCAACCGCCGGATGATCTCCGCGTAGCGCTCCGGATTTCTCTTCTTCAGGTAGTCGAGAAGCCGGCGCCGCTGGCCAACCAACATCAAGAGCCCGCGGCGCGAGTGGTGATCCTTCGGGTGCGTCTTGAAGTGCTCCGTGAGGTAGTTGATGCGATCACTCAGAATGGCGACCTGAACCTCAGGCGAGCCGGTGTCCGTGGTATGCGTGCGGAAATCTGTGATGAGATCTGTCTTGCGTTCTTTCGTTAGCGCCACCTTGTCCTCCGCGAACGGCCCAGTTGTCACGCTCGAGCGCCCGAACCAAGCCGCCGTCAGTGTGGAACCTAGCCCTGTGAAAGGCCGGGGTGCCGAGCCGAATGTGGCCGGCATATGGAAACCACTTATTCTAGACCAGCACGACGGTCGGGCGCAAAAGGCTTACGTCGTCAGCTCCGAGTGCCGCTTGGGTCGCCAGTGCCAGGAGCCGGCCGTCGGGCGCCACGAGGCGAATTGGCTCATCCTTGCCAAATGGCGGGCTGAGCCACCGAACCTCGCCGCTGGTAATCGCTTGGCCATGCCGGATCCGCTCGACCCCTGTCTCGGTGAGCTGTGCGCCCGGGTAGTCGCCGAGCAGTCCGTCCAGCGGCACCAGCCGCGCCGCAGCCCTGGTCATCCCCCCCTCGAGCAGCTCCGCCAGCGAGATCGCCTGCGCGACCCTGAACTCCCCGTTGGCCGTCCGCCGAAGGCTCTCCAGGTGCGCGCCAACACCGAGTGCTGCGCCGAGGTCCTGGGCCAGCGACCGCACGTAGCATCCCGCAGAGCAGCTAATGTCCAGCGTGACCAGCCCACCCTCCACCGAGACCAGCTGGCACGCGTAGACTGTAACCATCACCGGCGCTGGGGCGACCGCGGCCTGCCGGCGTGCCAGTGTGTAAGCGCGCACGCCGCCAATCTTCTTCGCCGAGAACGGCGGCGGCGCCTGCTCCAAGCGGCCGCGGAACCGCGCCAGCACCGGCTCGATGGCATTCGGGGCGATCGCTTCTACGACCGCCTTGGGCGCACGCTCGCCCGCGGGCACGCCGGTCACGTCATACGTGTCGGTGGCAACGCCCAGGCGTACTCCTGCCACGTAGCGCTTGGTCGACGCCGTCAGGAAGCGTGAGAGACGGGTCGCCCGACCGAGGACGAGCGCGAGCACGCCCGTGGCGAACGGGTCGAGCGTGCCGGTGTGGCCCACGCGCCTCTGGCCGACAGCACGCCGAACGGCCGCCACCACATCGTGTGACGTCGGCCCGGCAGGCTTGTCGACGACCAGCACACCGTCGAGCATGGACCAAGGACCCCGACTTACTTAACGAGATCGGCCAGAAGCGGTCGCAGCCGTGCGCGCACGACGTCGCTCGGCTCCTGAACGGTAAAGCCGGCTGCGTTGCGGTGGCCGCCACCACCGAACCGGCGCGCCACACTCTGTACGTCGACGTCGTACTTCGAGCGAAGGCTCACGCGCGTGCCGTCGGCGTCGTCTGTCCGCAACAGCACGACGACCTGCACATCCTTTGCCGACAACGGGACGTTGATGAGACCTTCGGTGTCATGCGAGCTGGCCTTGGCGCTGTCGAGCAGTGCGCGATCGAGCGAGAGTAGCGCCACGCGGTTGTCCGCGACCAGTTCCATCTGATCGAGCAGCGCACCGAGTAGCTTGAGGCGTCCGACGTTGCTGCTATCGTACACCGTGCGCGCAATCTGCGCGGCATCGATGCCGGCCGCCGCGGCACGACGGCAATAGTCGAAGGTTCGCTCCGTAATGTGCGAGTGCCGGAAGCCGCCCGTGTCAGTGAGAATTGCGATATACAGGTGCGTCGCAATCTCGGGCGTCCAGCTCACGCCGAGCGCATCAATGAGGGCGGCAACGAGCTCCCCGCACGCCGAGGCGCTCTCATCGAGCCAGTTGATGGCGCCATATCCAGCGTTTCCCACATGGTGATCGATATTGATCGCGAAGTAACGGTCGAGACCCGTCAGGCCAGTCCTATCCAAGCTACTGCACTCGAGGACAACCAGGGCATCGAAGTCACCCTCAGCCTTGGACGCGACCTCGATGTCGCGCACGCCCGGGAACTCCAACAGATAAGGTGGTGGGTCGTCTTTGTTGACGATGTGCACCTGCTTGCCCGCGGCACGCAAAGCAAAGGCCAGCGCGAGCTGCGACCCGATGGCATCACCGTCCGGACGTGCGTGTGACGTGAGCAGGAACCGCTGCCGCGCGAGCACGGCATCACGAATGACCTGAAGAGGGGACGCGCTATTCGGCCTTGTCGTCATCGTCACTGTCGGTCGGTCGCGCGGCCCGCTCGGCGGCAATCTCTTGTAGAAGCTGCTCGACGCGCTCCTGCTGTTCGAGCGCCTCGTCGTAGTGAAAAAGCAACTCTGGCGTGTGGCGAAGCTGCAGACGCATCGCCAGCGCGCGGCGCAGAAAGGGTGCCGCGCGCTCCAACCCGCGAGACGTGTCGCGGCGCTGTACCGTCTCAGGCGTCGTATAGTGCACGTGCGCGGCCTGCAGATCCGGCGTCACACGCACGCGTGTCACCGTCAGGAAGCCCAGCCGAGGATCCTTCGCTTCGTACTCGAGCAGCGACCGAAGCTCCTCACGAATCTGATCGGCAACACGTTCAGCGCGCATCTTACGTTCGCTCGCTCACGAAGGGATCGAGGGGTCAAGGGATCAAGGGGCAAGATAGCAGCTCGATGGTCAGGAGAGCGACGATCGATGGCATTCCGCCGTTTGGAGGGTGCCAACGCTAGCACTGGCTGGTCAGACCGTCGCTGCGATCTGCTCGACCGTGAACACCTCGATCACGTCGCCCTCCTTCAAGTCATGGAAGCGCTCGAACGAGATGCCACACTCGAGCCCCGCCTTCACTTCGCCCACATCATCCTTGAAGCGCTTCAGAGAGCCGAGCTTGCCTTCATAGACGACCACGTTGTCGCGGAGGAGCCGCGCCTCACCAGAGCGGAGGATGCGTCCGTCGACGACCATGCAACCGGCGACCGTCCCAACCTTCGGCACGCGGAAGAGCTGCCGCACCTCCGCCGAGCCGAGCTTGACCTCGCGGTAGGTGGGCTCCAGCAGCCCCGCCATCGCCTTCTTGATCTCGTCGGTGATGTTGTAGATGACCGAGTGCAGGCGAACGTCCACGCCGGTGCGCTCTGCCTCCTCGACTGCGGCACGATCGGGACGCACGTTGAAGCCAATCACGATGGCGTTCGACGCGGAAGCAAGCTGGATATCGGACCGATTGATGGCGCCGACACCGGCATGCATGACGCGCACGTTGACGCGCTCGTCACCGAGCTTCGTAAGCGTGTCGGCGAGCACTTCGGCGGAGCCCTGCACATCCGCCTTGATGATCAGCGCGAGCTCCTTGACCTCGCCCTGTTCGATCTGCTGCTGCAGTGTCTCGAGCGTCACGCGGCGAGAGCGCGCCTCGAGCGACTTCTGCCGCGCAATCTGTTGGCGGTAGACGGTGATCTGTCGCGCCTTGGCGGCGTCGGCGACCTGCTGGAACGTATCACCAGGTTGCGGCACATCGCCAAGGCCGAGCACCTCGACCGGCGTCGCTGGACCTGCGTCCTTCACGTGCCGGCCCCGGTCGTCGATGAGCGCACGGACCTTGCCTACGGCAGTGCCGGCGATGACCGTGTCACCCACGCGCAACGTGCCTTCCTGCACCAGGACGGTGGCCACGGGCCCGCGCCCGCGATCGAGCTTGGCTTCTAGCACGGTGCCGGTGGCGGAGCGGCTTGGAGTGGCTTTCAGCTCGAGCAGGTCGGACACGAGCAGGATCATCTCGAGCAGCAGCTCCAGATTTTGCTGCTTCAGGGCCGAGACTGGCACCATGACCGTTTGGCCACCCCAGTCCTCCGGCATCAAGCCGAGGTCGGCGAGCTCTCGCTTGACCCGGTCTGGGTTCGCATCCGGCTTGTCCACCTTGTTGACGGCGACGAGGATCGGCACGCCCGCCGCGCGCGCATGATCGATGGCTTCGCGTGTTTGCGGCATCACGCCGTCGTCGGCGGCCACCACCAGGACGACCACGTCGGTCACCTTTGCGCCGCGCGCGCGCATCATCGTGAACGCCTCGTGACCTGGCGTGTCGAGAAAGACGACCTTGCGATTGTTGATGCCAATCTGGTACGCGCCGATGTGCTGCGTGATGCCACCGGCTTCGCGCTGCGCGACGCGCGTCTCACGGATCGCGTCGAGCAGTGTGGTCTTGCCGTGGTCGACATGACCCATCACAGTGACGACCGGGGCACGCGTCGAGAGATCCTCCGGACGGACGTGCTCCGATTCCGCTTGCAGCATCTCTTCCTCGAAGGTTTGCATCATCACGTCGGCGCCGAACTCCCGTGCAATCGTGGTCGCCGTTTGCGTGTCGAGCGTCGTGTTGATCGTCACGACGATACGGCGCTCGAGCAGACGCTTGAGGACGTCCTTCACCTTGACCTCGAGCTTGTCCGCGAGGTCCTTGACCGTCATGCCTTCCGCAAGCGTGACCGTCCGCGTAATGGGCGGTGGGGCAGCAGGCGCTGCTGGGGCCGCCGGACGCGAGGTGTGTCGACTCCGCATCCGTCCGCCACTCGGTCGCGGCCGCCCATAGTTCGGCGTGTGACGCACCGGCGGCGGCGCCGGTCGCGCCGTGGGCTGATAGCTCGGGCGCGCCGCGGACAGCGGAGAGCGGATGGGCTGTGATGGGAGTGGTCGTGGACCACCCGGGAGCGGCCGTGTCGCGGGAGGCGGCGCCGGTCCTCGGGCGGCTGCCGGCTGGCCGGGCGTCGCGCGTGCCGGGGCCGCTGGCGGGATCGGTCGCGGCTGCGCGGCCGGATCCTCGACCCGGAGCCGAATGCTTGGCGGTACAACACGGCCGGTGCGTGGCGGCACGACGGCGTGCCGCGGCTGAGGCGGCGGAGCTGCTGCAGGTCTCGGTCCGGCACCAGAAGGTGGCGCTGGCGGTGGTGTCGGCGCCGTCGGCTTTGCGGCGGCGGGCGGGGCTGACGGCACGGCTGCTCCCGCCTCGGCCGGCTGGTCGCGCTCGGGCGCTGCTGCTGACGCACGCGCCTCTGGTCCGACCTCTTCTGGCTTCGGCGCCTGCCGTAGCGTCGGCGCAGGCGCTTCGGCCTCACCTGCCCCGACAGGCTGCCCAGCCCGCTTGGCGCGAGCGTGCGGGGTTGGCGCTGTTGTGGCTTCAGCCAGCAGCTCAGTCGGCGGTACGGGCGTCCCGGGCTCCTCGAACCGCAGCGTCGGCTCACGCGGCTTCGTGACGCGCGGCACGGCCGCCGCTGAAGGCGGCTCGATGTCTGCCTGGTCGACGAACTGTGTCGGCGTCTCTTCCAGCTCTGCCTCCACAAGGCCACCCTCTTCCGTCTCGAGGGCAGCCGCCGGTTTGGCGGTCTTCACCAAGCGCGGCGGTCCGAGCTTCGGGGCGGAAGGCGGCGGCTCGGCCGTCCGGCCCGCTTTCTTGCCCTTGGGTGCGCCCGTCTCGACGAACATCTGGGTGGGGCTCGGCAGCGCAATGCTCCGCTGGCGGGCGAGCCGCTCCACGAACTGGCGCGCGACCACCTCTTCGATCGTGCTCGAAGCGCTCTTCACCTCGATGCCGTGGTTCCGCCGCAGCAGATCCATGACTTCCTGGCTCGTCGTGCCGAGCAACTCCGCGACTTTGTAGATCCGAACAGTTGACAAGGTTGCCTCAACCGCGATTCGATTGGTCTTCTTCGTTGCCTTTGGCCGCCGACGCGACGGCTTCCTCCTCGGAAGGCGCCGGCGTCTCGCCACCTTCTTCGGCTTCCGGCATCCCTTCCGTTGTTGCCTCGGCCAGTTGGTCCCGATTGGGCGCCTCGGCCGGTTCAATCGAGCCCACCTCAACCGGCTCGACACCTTCCTCGCCGGCTCCCTCGGCCGCTGGTTCGGCCGCCGGTTCAACGGACGACTCAGCCGCAGTCGCCGCTTCCTCCGCGACGACGTCAGCTGCAGCCTCCGTGGACTCGAGCGCGAGGCCCTCGAACTGCGCTTCGACCTCCTTGCGCTTCTCTTCCTCGCTCTTGATGTCGATCTTCCAGCCGGTGAGCTTGGCGGCGAGCCGCACGTTCTGGCCCTTCTTGCCGATCGCGAGCGACAGCTGCTTGTCCTCGACGACGACCTCCATGACCTTCTCGGCCTCATCGACGATGGTGACGCGCTGCACTCTCGCAGGACTGATCGCGTTGGTCACGAACTCGATTGGCTCTTCCGACCACTCGACGATGTCGATCTTCTCGCCGCGCAGCTCGCGGATGATCGCCTGCACGCGCGTGCCTTTCATGCCGACGCACGCGCCGACCGGATCGACGTCACGCTCTCTCGAGTACACCGCGACCTTGGCGCGGTCGCCCGCCTCGCGGACGGCGCCGCGGATCATGACCGTGCCGTCGTAGATCTCGGGCACTTCCTGCTCGAACAGCTTCACCAAGAGGGCTGGGTCCGTCCGCGAGAGCACCACTTGCGGGCCCTTGACGTTCTTGTTGACGCTCTTGATGACCGCGCGAACCCGATCGCCGACGCTATAGTTCTCGGCCCGCGACTGCTCGCGTCGCGGCAAGGTGGCCTCGACGCGGCCGATCTCCACGACGATGTCGCCGCTCTCGAAGCGCTTGACACTCGCCGTCACGACCTCACCGACGCGCTGGCTGTACTCCTCGTAGATGTTCTCTCGCTCGGCCTCGCGGACCTTTTGAAAAATGACCTGCTTGGCGGTCTGCGCGGCGATTCGGCCAAGCGGCTCCTTCGACTTCGGGAACTCGATTTCGTCCCCGACCTCGATCGCGCTCGCATACTCTTCTCCGTACAGCTCGCGATACATCCGCTGCGCTTCATCCAACGCAATCTCGGTGAGCTCACCCGTCACCGACTCGACCACTTCCTTGACGGCGAAGAGGTCGACGTCACCCGTGTCCGGATTGAGACGCGCCTTCAGGTTCTCGCCCGTCTTGTACGCCTTGCGCGATGCGGTGGCAACCGCTTCCTCGATGGCACTGATCACGAGCTCCGGATCGATGCCCTTCTCCTTGGCGAGCGACTCGATGGTCTGCAACAGTGGGTTGCTCATAGCACTTCAGCAGGCTCGGGCGGGTCCGGCAGGCATAAAGGCCTGCGCTACGCTGCCCCGCATCGAGCCTCGGTCAAAACTCTACTTCCAGCCTGGCGCGCGACACCATGTGCAACGGGATGTGTACCACGCGTCCGCGCCGCACCTCCACCAGGGCCACGTCGTCTTCGACACCATGCAAGCGGCCCTCGAGGTGCTTCTGTCCGTCGATCCCCTCGGGCACGACGAGCTTCACCTGGCGTCCCGTGAAGCGACGGTAATCGTCAGGGTCCCGGAGGGGCCGATCCAGCCCCGGCGACGACACTTCAAGGGTGTATGCCGCATCCAGCAGGGGAAGCGCGTCCTCGACATGGAGCAGCGTGCCAAGGTCTTCGCTCACCCGCTGGCACTCGTCGAGGCTGATGCCGCTTCCCAGGGGCTCGACTAGAACCGCACCCGAGTCGTCACGCGCCACGGGGCGATCGAGAATCACGCGCAGGAGCCAGCCGCCCGCCTCACGCTTGAGCTCGACGTCGAAGATGTCCAAGTCGTGCGACCGGGCGACGCGTTCCGCCATTCCCCGGATACGCTCGACCCGCGGGTCGACTGTCATGTGACCAAGGAACGAAGGCGAGGCTCGATGCAACAGGTAAGTATAACAAGACGATTGAGCGAGGTCTACCACGTGCCGATTCGGGATCCGGTGCTTCGGACCCTCGCCCGCGCGCCTCACGGACTCAACCGATACAGCATCCTCGGGAACGGTATCGTCTCGCGCACGTGCTCCAGCCCGCAGATCCAGGCCACGACACGCTCCACGCCCATGCCGAAGCCGCCGTGCGGCACCGAGCCCCAGCGCCGGAGGTCGAGGTACCACTCGAACGCCTCAGGTGGGAGCTGATGCGCCTTGATGCGCTCCAGCAGGAGGTCGTAGTCGGCCAGCCGCTCACCACCCCCGACGATCTCTCCATATCCTTCAGGTGCCAGCACATCCACACCCAGCGCGATGTCCGGACGCTCGGGGTCCGGCTTCATGTAGAACGCCTTCACCGCCGCCGGGAACCGGTGCACCATGACTGGGCGGTCGAACTGCGCGGAGAGGACGGTTTCGTCGGTCCCGCCGAAGTCGCCGCCCCAGTTGACCTGCTGGCCCGATGCTCGCAACCGCTCGATTGCCTCGTCATAGGTAATCCGCGGAAACGGGGCTTTGACCTGCTCCAGGCGGCGCGTGTCGCGCTCGAGTGTCCGCAGCTCTGGCTGGCGCGTCTCCAGCACACGCTCGACGACCGAGACCACAAGCCCCTCCGCCAGGCTCATGACATCGTCCAGGGTCGCGTACGCCATCTCGGGCTCGACCATCCAGAACTCTGTGAGGTGCCTCCGCGTCTTCGACTTCTCTGCGCGGAACGTCGGACCGAAACAGTACGTCCGGCCAAGCGCCAGCGCCGTAGCCTCGTTGTAGAGCTGTCCGCTCTGCGTGAGGTATGCCGTGTTGTCCTCGAAGTACTGAACCGGGAATAGCGTCGTCGTGCCCTCGCACGCCGCCGGCGTGAAGATGGGCGCGTCGGCCAGGATGAACCCCTCGCGATTGAAGAAGTCGCGAACGGCGTTGACCACCTCGTGGCGCACGCGCAAGATCGCGTGCTGCCGCTGCGACCGTATCCAGAGATGGCGCCGGTCGAGCAGGTACTCGACGCCGTGCTCCTTCGGTGAGATCGGGAAATCCCTAGCCTCGCTCACGACCTGGAGATCGCGCACGTCAATCTCATAGCCGCCAGGGGCGCGCGCGTCGGCGCGCACATGTCCCGCGACGATGACGGCGCTCTCCTGGCCGAGGTGGCCCGCGTCCCGAAACGCCTCGTCACCCACGGCCGCTTTGGACATCACTGCTTGGACGAATCCGGTACCATCGCGGACGACGAGGAAGTGGATCTTGCCGCTCGAGCGGCGATTGTGGAGCCAGCCACGGATCGTGACGTCCTGGCCTTCGTGCCGCGCGATATCTTGGATGTAAGCGATTGGCATAGTTGGAGTGGCGTACCCTTCACCAAGCAATGGTGTATTTTACGCCGCTCCTGCTCATTCTTGGCGC
Source organism: Luteitalea sp. (assembly GCA_009377605.1). NCBI lineage: Bacteria > Pseudomonadati > Acidobacteriota > Vicinamibacteria > Vicinamibacterales > Vicinamibacteraceae > Luteitalea > Luteitalea sp. The sequence goes on along the minus strand of WHTT01000025.1, from coordinate 43,183 downwards.
AGCGCGCCCACTAGAGGCCGCTCCACGGGTTCCAGTCGGCCTGGGCTGGGTCGAGCAACGGTTCGAGGCGATGTCGCACGTCTCGCGCCGCATCGAGCGTGACGTTCAGGTCGGCGCTCGCTGCGAGCTCCAGGACGAGTGCGCCGTCGTAGCCGATCTTCTGCAGCGCCGTCGTGGCCGAGGCCCAGTCGATGCCGCCTCGAAATGGCAACAGATGATCGTCGCGCGTGCCGCCGTTGTCGTGCACGTGCGTCGTCAGAAGGTGCCCCGAACACGCCTCGATACCGTCGACGACATCGCCCATCAGGAACGCGTGTCCGAAATCAAAGCAGAGGCCTGCGCCAGGAATCTCGAGCTCTTCGTCGACGAGGCGAACCAGGGCATCGGGCGTCGATAGCGCATTGGGGATCACTTCGAGCGCCAGGTGCACGCCGCGTGGAGCGGCAAGCGCCTGCAGCTCCTCGAGGCTCCGCCGCACCGCGTCATGCCGGTTGTCGTCTGGCGTCGCGTACTGATCTGGCACCCCGACGTGAACGACGAGATAACCGTACGGAATCTCATCCGCAATGGCGAGCGCGCGGGCCGCTTCCTGAACGGCCGTCGTGCGCCGGCTGGCGTCCGACGCGCCAATCGAGAACGGCTCGCCCCACACGCTGTTGCGGAGCTCATTCGTGATTGGTGCGTGGACACTGTGCAGGGCCAAGCCGGTCTCGCTGAGCCACGCACGAAGCGCTTGCACCGCGCCCGGGTCGTGGTAGTCGAAGTGGCTCCGCAAGGCAAAGAGCTCGACGCGCGTGAAGGCTGACTCCGCCAGCGCATCGAGGTGCCGACGACTCAGACGCTCCGGATACACGATGTGGGTAGACAGACCGAATTCCACGCGTATCGCCAAGCTTAAGGGAAAAGGGGCAAAGGGATAAAGGGATAAGGGATAAAGGGATAAGGGATAAAGGGGCAAGGGATCGAGGGACGCCGGGAATCAACGGCGCAGCTCTGGCAGATGTTCGGCGAGTATGTCGTGCAGCCGGCCGAAGCGCCGCCGGTTGCGGAACAGATTGTCCCGAACGTAGCGCAGCGTGCGCGGGATGTATTGGATGTAGACGGGATTCGCGCGGGCCGTCGTCTGATAGCCGAACGTGCCGAGCGCCTTCAGGTTGCGCTGGAGCGCCATCATATCGAAGCGCGCACGGAACTCGTCGACGCGGTTCGCCTGGCCGATGAGCGGGAGGAAATACGCGATCAGGTCGTTCACGGTCGCATCCTGCACGTCCACGTACGAGTCGCGGAGCAGCGACACCAAGTCATAGGTGTTGGGCCCCATCCGCGCGTCCTGGAAATCAATCACGTAGAGACGTTCACGGTGGAGCATGAGGTTGCGACTGTGGTAGTCCCGGTGACAGAGCACATGGGGCTCTGACGCCACCTGCTCGACGATGAGAGCGAATTCTTCGCTGAGCGCGGCGCGCGTGGTCTCGTGGAGCGCGGCGCCGCGATAGGCGATGAGAAAGTGCTTCATGAAGAACTGGAGCTCCCATGTCAGCTTGTCGATGTCGAAGGCCACCGTGTAGGGCGTGTAACGCGGCGACGCGAGCTCGGCGCCACACCGCTGGAGCGTGGCAATGAGCCGCACCGCCTCGCGGTACAGCGCCGCGTGATCCGACGATGGCGCCGCACCCAGATGCGCCTGCAACGTGACGTCGCCCAGGTCCTCCAGGACGAGAATGCCGAGATCCTGCGCACAGTCGAGCACCTCCGGGATGGGGATCGGCATCTCGCCGAGGAGCTGCGTCACATTGAGGAACGAGAGCCGCTCCGCGTCGAAGCTGGAGGGATAGAGCGCGATGACCACCGGCGTCTCCGACGGTATCAAGAGACGGAAGTACCGTCGATCGGACGCATCGCTGGTGAGCCTCACGACTCGACCGCCGCGTCCAGCGCGATCGAGATAGGCCTGCACACGTTGCTCGCCTTCGGTGATCATCAATCCGTCGGGACGCCTCGGCGAGGCGGCCTACCTCAATTCCACAATCGCCAGCTCGCCGTCGACGCGTGCCTTCGCGTCTTCGGGGCAGTCGCCGCGGCGCATAAGGATACTCGACTCGTATCGTGATCCCGCCGGGACGTCGACGCGATCGGTCACGATGCAGCGCGTGAGCTCGCAGGCGGGCCCCACAGAGACGGCGTCCCACACAATGGTGTCGACGACAGACGCGCTCGGCGCCACGCGACTCCCGCGTCCGATGAGCGCGAGTCGGCCGCCTTCGGCTCCGGCCAGCTCTAGAGACGTGTCGAGGTAATCGGTGCTGGTGCCAGTGTCGAGGAACGTCGCACCGCTGACGAATCCTCGAACAGCGCTCGGCTGCTCGCTCAAGAGTGTTGGATAGAGGTCGCGGACGGATTCGACAGCCGCGTCAGCTGGCAGTGACGCGAAAAGCGCGCGCGCGACGACCTGGACGCCAATGAAATGCCAGACCTGTGGCGAATCCAGGCCGACGTGAGCCTCGCCGCGGCGTCGAAAACCGGTGACGGCACCGTCGGGTGAGAGCACGACCCCACCGTATCTGCCTGGTGCGGGAAACGGCGCGAGCGCCAACGTCACCTTGGCACCAGACCGCACATGGGCGTCCCAAACCGCGCGGACATCCAGGTCCGTGAGGCTGTCGCCGTTGACGATCAGAAGATGCTCCGCATCGAGCAGCGGCACGGCACGACTGACGCCGCCGGCGGACCCAAGCAGGCGCGGCTCCCACGAGTAGCGAACACGCACGCCGCTGTCGCTTCCATCGCCCACGATCGCGGCGACCGTCTCGGGGCGATGATGCAGATTCAGAACGACGTCTCGAATCCCGTGTGCCCGCAGCCGTGCCAGGATGCGGCAGATGAGCGGCACACCCGCGACCGGCAGCGCCGCCTTCGCCCTCAGGTGTGAGAGTGGATGCAGGCGAGAACCGACGCCCGCCGTCAGCACCATCGTGGGTGGCGGCCAGACTGTCACGGTTGAAACAACATGTCCGGACCGCGGAGGCCGAGCGCTTCGCGGTGTGCCCGGAACAGCGTGAGGTAGGACTCGCGAATGTAGTCCGATTCGGTGCGGCCGAGCGCCGAGGCCGTCGCAGCAATGCCCTCCTCGCTCCCTTCCAGCTCGACGAACACGCCCACGGGCGTCTCGTCGATGGCCACGAGGATGCCTGGCGCGGAGAATTCCTCGCGATACTTCTGGTAACGGACGGAGGGGCTGAAGCCGAGCCGACCGAGCAGCTCGAGCATGGTTGGGCCATCGCCCACAGCGGTTTCGATCTCCTCGCGCACTTTCATCGCGGCAGGCTGAACCGGGCCCTTGAACGTCACGCGGCTCTCTTTCCCATCCCTACGAACTCTCAGCGTGCAACCGCGCTCACCGAGCAGGCGTTCGGAGGTGTCGAGCAATGTATCCTCCTGAAGACGCCTCGCAGCGACGGGCGTGGCCCCGGAGGTGATCACCGCACGCCGAGCCTCGCCTACCGACGGAAAACGCAGCTTGATCTCACGCTCGACGCCCGGACGTGTCATTTTCGCACCGGGACGAACACGCGCTGTCCATCGCGCAGCACGAGCAGTCTGGCCAGACGATCCTGCGGGACCGCTTCCAGTTGCTTGGCGGCATCAGCGGCGTTGGCGACGCGCCGATCGTTGATCTCGATGATCACATCGCCGCGAAGGAGGGCGCCTTCGGCCGCGCTCTGCGGCTCGATATCGGCAATCAACGCTCCACGGGCGACCCGCTGGAGGCGCAATCGGCGAACGAGCTCGGGCGGCACTTCGTCCAGTGTCACGCCGATACCGCCGCTTTCCGGATCGCGAGAGGATGTCGTCTCGCGGCGAGGTTGCCGCTCGTCTTGGTCGTGCCTGAGCTCCCCAATCACCACCTGCATCGTCTGCGGCTTCTGGTGGCGAAGTATCCTCACCGCGACCCGCGCCCCAGGCTGCGCACGCGTCACGAGGTCGACGAGCTCCCCATCGTCCCGTACTTCGCGGCCACCGAACTCGACGATGACGTCGCCCGGTTGGAGGCCGGCCCGGCTCGCCGGACCTTCCGGATCGACGGCGGCGACAAGAGCGCCCACATGGCGCGTCAGGCCAAAGTCCTCGAATCCCACCGACGGCAGCGGGTGAATGCGAATGCCGATCACGCCGCGCGTGACGCGGCCTTCCCGAAGCTGAGGGATGATCTCCCGTATGACATTGATGGGCACGGCAAAGCCGATGCCCAAATTGTTGGCGCGCGCCGTCAGAATGGCGGTGTTCACTCCAACGACCTCGCCGCGGATGTTGAGCATCGGGCCGCCAGAATTGCCAGGGTTGATGGCCGCGTCGGTCTGGAGCGTGTTGACGCGTCGGCCGTCGGCCACATCGAGGGGCCTGCCGAGGCCGCTGATGACGCCGACACTGATGGAGTGTTCGAAGTTGAACGGGTTCCCGATGGCCATCACCCAGTCACCCGGCTGCATCAGATCCGAATCGCCGAAGCGCGCGACCGGCAGCTCGCGGGTGGGGAGCCGCGTGAGCTGAATGAGCGCGCTGTCGGTCAGCGGATCGCGTCCCACGACCTTCGCCGGATAGTAATCATCCGGTGCGCCGCCGAAGAAGCCAATCTCGATACCCAGTGCACCCTCGACGACGTGGTTGTTGGTCAGGATGAAGCCCGCCTTGTCGATGATGAAGCCGGAGCCCGCTCCCTCGACACGCTCGCGCGGCGCGTTGCGGCGCGGGCGGTCGCGCGGTTCGCCGCCAAAGAAGCGGCGGAACATGTCGTCTCCGTCGAAGAGCTCGGTGGAGCCGCGACGCTGGGTCGATTCCGTGCGAATATTCACGACGATGGGGCTGACCGCGCTCGCCACATTGCGAAACGTTTGCGCGTCCACCGGTCCGGTGAGCGGCGCACTGTTCATGGGGGGCGGCGCGGTCGGACCGCTCGCCACCGAATGGGACGCCAGATCGAGACGCGAGGCGAGCACCATGCCGATCGCTGTGGAGGCGACCGCGACGAGCAGCAAATAGAACCACGTCGTTCTGCGAGCCGGCATGATGACTACGCTCCCTAGGCCCAGAACTCACTTGCATTGACATCCGTAGCGCAGGCCTTTAGGCCTGCCTGCCGAGAATTCGCGTCCCGATTGGCAGGCCTAAAGGCCTGCGCTACGTGCTACTTGAACAGCGACTTTGCTCACCCCTGCCTACCCGAGCGCCACGATGGCCGCTTGGCGAGGCCCCGTGACGGTTGCGGCGCGGTCGCTCACGTACATGTTGATCTCCGTCCTGACGCCGAAGCTGTCGAAGTAGAGACCCGGTTCGACGGTGAAGCCGGTGCCCGCCAACAGCCGACGATCGTCGTGTGTCTCGTAGTCGTCCAGATTGGCACCGTTGCCGTGCACCGTCTCGCCAAGGCTGTGACCCGTGCGGTGCAGGATGTGGTCGGCGTAACCTGCGGCTTCGAGCACGGTGCGTGCCGCGCGGTCCGCCTCGAAACCGCGGATGGTGCGCCCACCCGCGACAGCGTCGGTCACGGCTGCCACGGCGGCATCGCGCGCCTGCACGATGCTGGCGAACGCGTGTCGGTACTCCTCCGGCACGTCCCGTCCCGTGAACCCGACCCAGCTGATATCGGCGAAGATAGCGCCAGGCTCGTCCAGCGTACCCCAGAGGTCGAGCAACACCAGCTCGTTCCGACGGATCGGCCGGTGCTGGTTGGCCGTCGGGAGATAGTGTGGATCGCCTGCATTCGCCATTGCCGCCACCACCGGCGGCGAATCGCTGACGAGCCCCTCCTCTGCAAACCACCCGGCCATTTCCTGCTGCAATGCGTATTCCGTCGTGTCGCGGCCGCCAGCAACGCGGCGGAGCGCGTCGAAAGCCCGATCCTTGATCCGGTAGAGGCGCTCGGACGCTGCCCGATGCGTCTCGAGCCCCCGTTCGCTCCATCGCACCTCGAACTGTTGCACGAGATCGCCGGATGAGATGACCTCGATACCGCGCCGCCGGACGGCTTCAACCGTACCAGCGTCGACGCGGGCAATGTACGGGATGGCACATTCGGCTGAGTACTCCATCGCGACCCGCCGGCAGCCCTCGAGCACCTGGGACAGCCCGGCGTCGAGCGAGCCGCGATCTGCGTACTGCAGCTTGCGCCCGGGCAGCGCGTCGAGCGCGTGTGCTTCGATGCGATGCACGAGGCCGCGCGGGTCGCCCACAGCCGGCACGACATAGTACCAGCGGCGGGTCGCCAGCTTGGCCGAGCCGTTCACGCCCGCGAGCTTGCGGGCAATGGGATTCGACCCGCGAAAGTCGTAGAGCAGCCAGCCGTCCAGCCCCTCCTCGCGAAGCGCGGCTTGCACGGCGGCCACATCCAAGGGCATTTCGGCAGTATAAACGAAGGTTCGAGGTTTGAGGGTCCCCGCGAACCTTGAACCTCGACCCTCGAACCTTGATAATGTCCCAGCGCCAGCGCGCTGCCTGTTTCCTTCCGGGTTATCTTCCCGGTTCGTGGTCTCGAACCATGCGACGATCCTTGCTTGGCCCTATTTTGGCCGCTGTCATGGGCGCGGTCCAGGCACAGCCGTCTGCGCCGCCTCGCCAAACGCCGGCGAACGACCAATCCAACCCTGCGCCGTCGACTGCCTCGGAGTCATCGGCGCAACAGCCCTCCGCGGCGGTCTTCAGGACCGAGATCAACTACGTCGAGGTCGACGTGTCCGTGACCGACGAGAAGGGCAACTTCGTGAGGAGCCTCACGCAGGGTGACTTTCAGATCTTCGAGGAGAAGATTCCGCAAAAGATAGCGACCTTCACCGAGGTTGCCATTCCCGTCGACCGCACGGAGACGACGCTCTTCGACGGCAAGCCGTTGCCGAGCGATACCGCCTCGAACCAGCAGCCCCTCGATGGGCGCATCTACGTGATGGTGCTCGACGACGTGCACACGCATGCGCTGCAGTCGTCGCTCGTCAAGAAGGCCGCCAACGAGTTCATCGAGAAGCATCTCGGTGCCAACGACATTGCCGCCGTCGTCTACACCGGTGGGCGCACCGACGCAGCGCAGGAGTTCACCAGCAACAAGTTGCTGCTCGAGCAGTCCGTCAATCGCTTCATGGGACGCAAGATCCGATCCGCGACGCTCGAGCGGTTGGATGCCTACAACCGGCAGCGAGGCACGCAGCTACCCGATAGCAGCTCTAATCGGGCCGGCAAGGGCATTCAGGACCCGTTGGACTTCGAGCGGGCGTACAACGCGCGTACTTCCATGGGCAGCCTGGAGAACATCGCGCAATACCTCAACAATGTGCAAGGGCGCCGCAAGGCCATTCTCTTCTTCAGCGAGGGGATCGACTACGACACGCTGGACGTCATGGGCGATATCCAGCGGAATGCCTCCGACGTCTTGTACGCCATGAAGGACGCCATCGCCGCCGCGACGCAGAACAACGTCGCCTTCTACACCATCGATCCACGTGGGCTCGGCGCGATGTTCGGCGGTGAGAGCATTGAAATGACGGCGCCCCCGGAGGATCCTGCCTATGGCATCGGTACGCAGTCCCTTGCGTCCGAGGCGCGGCGATCGCAGGACAGTCTGCGCACCCTGGCCGAGGAGACGGGCGGCCTCGCGGTCGTGAACACCAACGACTTCGCCACGGCATACGACCGCATCGTCCATGCCAACAGCCACTACTACCTGCTCGGCTACTACCCGAAGTACGAGCGCCGCGATGGCCGGTTTCGCCGCATCGAGGTGCGGGTCAAGCGCCCGGGCGTCAAGGTGGTGGCGCGCAAGGGATACCTGAGGCCGCGGGGTCGTGAGGAGAAGCCGCCAGAGACGCCGGCGCCAACCGACACCTCTGCCGGGGTGAAGGAGCTGCTCAGGAGCCCGCTGCCCCAGCCCGGCCTCACGCTGGGCGTCACGGCTGCCCCCTTCAAGGGCACTGACGAGAAGGCCGACGTGGCGGTGACCATTCAAGTTCCGGGGCAAGGGCTGTCGTTCAAGGAAGAGAACGGTCGTGCGGTGAACCAGATCGAGGTGTCGCTCATCGCGATCGACCACGAGGCCAAGGTGCAAGGCGGCGACCGGGTCCTGATCGATCCCAAGCTGCGACCGGAAACTCACCAGCTCGTGCAGCTCACCGGGTTCCGTCTCGTACGCAAGCTGGAGCTGAAGCCGGGCCGGTATCAGCTCCGCGTCGCCGCGCGCGAGGCGCAGAAGGGGACGCTCGGCTCGGTCTTCTACGACCTCGAGGTGCCCGACTACAGGAAGAAAAAGCTGGCGATGAGCGGCATCCTGCTCACGTCACGCGCTGCGGCCCTCACGTTGACGCCGGCGTTGGACGACGACATCAAGGAGATGCTCGAGACACCGCCTACGCCGGTGCGCACCTTTGTGGCGGGGGACACGCTAACGGCCTACGCGGAGCTGTACGACCCGCTGGAGCGGGCGCACAACGTTGCCATCACCACGCGGGTGAAGAGCGTGGATGGACGTGAGGTCTTTCGGGCGACGGAGCAGCGCGCCTCGACAGAGCTCGAGGGGAAGGGCGGCGGCTACGGTCACAAGGTCGAGATTCCGCTGGTCGACGTCGAGCCAGGGAAGTATGTATTGCAGATTGACGCCGTGCCGACGATCGGCAAGGAAACCGCCTTGCGCGAGCTCTCGTTCGACGTCGTGGCGCCGCCAGAGCCGCCGCCCAGCACGGCTGGAGGCGGACAGGAGGCGCAGGAGGACAGCGATGCCGTGGCGTTCGCAAACTTTGCATTCGGCCCGTTGAGCAACCGCACCAAGCCGGAACAGATCGTCATTCGATCGCAGGCCGAGTGGGAGAAGCTGTGGGAGTCACTCCCGACCGGCAAGCCGCTCCCCAAGGTCGACTTCGAGCAGGAGATGCTAGTGGCTGTGTTCCTTGGCCGGCGCTCCACGGGAGGATACTCGGTGCGCGTGGACAGCGTTCGTCGTGAAGGCGACGGGATCATCGTCGCGTACCGAGAAGTCGCTCCAGCGTCGGACGCCATACGCACCCAGCAGTTGACGACCCCGTTCGCCGTGGCGCGTGTCGTGAAGACCGACGGGGCCGTGCGCTTCGAACAAGTGGAGGCAAACAAGGCCTCCCAATGACGGAGCGCATCGCGCCACGCACGACGACGACGGGACTCGATCCGCGACTGGCGGCCGTGCTCGCCTACTCGGCATGGTGGATCACCGGGCTCGTCTTGCTCGTGCTGGAACGCGATAACCGCTATGTTCGATTCCATGCCCTCCAGGCGCTCGTCGGCTTGGGGGGCCTGGCCCTGCTCACCGTCGTGCTCGCGGCCGTGTCGCTGCTGATGCTGACCGTTTCGTATACGGCGATGCGCGCCTGCGTCTACGTGGCGCAAGCGGTGGCGATCCTGAGCATCCTCGTGTGGCTGGTGTGCATCTACAAGGCTTCGAGGGGCTATTGGTGGAAGTTGCCGCTGGTTGGGACGTGGGTGGAGCGAGTGATTACTCAATAACCGTCACAGTTCGCCATTCCACTCCTCGGCCTCGGGTGCCTGCGAACGGAAGATCTCGAGGTGCCATTTGCCGCCGCCCCAGGGTTCGATGACCTCTGCTGCGACGACATCGACGAGGATCTCACCGAAGCTCCGTCCCTCAGGGTCGCCTTCAAGGTGATACGCTGGCTCCTCCCAGGAGAAGCTCGGATACAGGATCATCGTGAGGAACAGATCGTACCCGTCGTCGACGACAACCAACTGTCCACAGGGGCGCTTGAGGGTCGAGTGATAGATGAGGTATTTCTCGGCGCTGTGCGCGCGAATGTAGCGCTTGAGCGCGAACTCACGCGCCACGATCTCTTCAACCGCGATCTTCTTGTCCCAGCAGTCACGGCAGTATTTCTCTTCTCCGCGTGGCTCCGACACCTCTTTGGCGCCGCACAGGGGACACCGCGCGCTCGATACGGACTTCCGAGGCATACGACGTCATTCTACGAGAAGGGTAATCCTCAATGCAAAAATTGAGCCTCGATCGCTTTCGCGTCAAACCGGGAACGCGCGTCACGCTCGCACAGTGGGACACGGACGACACCACGCCGTTCACGAGCCCCAAGGCGGCAGGAAAGGAGCTCGACCGGCTTCTCAAGAAGCTGTTCGAGCTCCAGGAGCGGCTCTGGGCAGCCGACCGGTGGTCCGTGTTGCTCTTGCTGCAAGGATCGGACGCGGCGGGAAAGGACGGGACGATCGAGCACGTCATGCGTGGTCTCAACCCGCAAGGTGTCACCGTCACGTCGTTCAAGGAACCATCGGCTGAAGAGCTCGATCACGACTATCTCTGGCGCGTCCACCGCGCCATGCCGCGGCGCGGGCATATCGGCGTCTTCAACCGCTCCCATTATGAGGATGTGATCGTGGTGCGGGTCTACCCGGATCTCCTGACCGGCCAGAAGCTTCCGCCCGAGCGTGTCACCTCGCAGATCTGGGACGAGCGATTCGAGGACATCAACGCGCTGGAACGCCATCTCTGGCGAAACGGAACGCTCATCCGCAAATGCTTTCTGCACGTGTCGAAAGGAGAGCAGCTCAAACGCTTCTTGAAGCGTCTCGACGATCCAGCCAAGCAATGGAAGTTCTCGGCCGGTGATGTCGCGAAGCGCCAGCACTGGCACGATTACGAGCGTGCGTACGAGGAGATGCTCTCGGCCACGAGCACTGATGTGGCGCCTTGGTACATCGTGCCGGGTGACAAGAAGTGGTTCATGCGATTCGTGGTTGCGCGGATCCTACTCGAAGCGCTCGAAAGCCTCGATCCGCAGTTTCCAAAGCTGTCGGCTGCGGAGCGCAAGCAGCTCGCGGCCATTCGCCGCGACCTCGGTGAGGCGTGAGGCCCGGGAACCAGATAATCTACGCACTGCAGAGATGCGTCGTGTACCATATCGTGTAAGCATCAACTCGTGCCGGCACGAGTCCGGCGCAACTCTTGCGCCAGCGGACGTAGGCGAACGCGAGCACGCGGGAGATGTGTGCTGCGACGCCGATGCCGCCAGTCACGTCTCCCCCAAGGAGCTGCAATGTTTCTCGGATTGAGATGAACGTCGGTAACAACGCCGTGGCGTTTTGGGGAGTTTCCGATATCGAACAGGCCTATCGGCATCTGCTCGACCAGGGTGCCGAGCCGCGCCAGGCCGTGAAGGACGTGGGCGGGGACATCAAGGTGGCAACGGTTGCCGACCCGTTCGGCAACATAGTCGGCCTAATTCAGAACCCGCATTTCAGAGTCACAGACTGAGTGCGCCGACGATCCGGTTACTCGCTCTTGCTCGTCACAGTCTCTATCGCAGGAAGGTACATCCGTTCCACGTATTCCTTGAGCATCCGTCGCGTCGAGAAGCGGGGCGCAATTGTACGGATGGCCTCTTTGACCATTTGAACCCAGCGTCTCGGAACGCCCTGCTCGTCGCGCTCGTAGAAGGTGGGGACGATCTCCTCTTCGAGCAGGCGATAGAGCGCCTCTGCGTCGGCGGCGTCCTGTGCCGCCAGATCCTCGCTGGTCGTACCCGGATCGATGAGCCAGCCGTTGGCGCCCGTATAGCCTTCGGGCCACCAGCCGTCACCGATGCTGGCATTGAGCACGCCGTTGACCGAGGCCTTCATGCCGCTCGTGCCGCTCGCCTCCAGCGGCTTGCGCGGGTTGTTCAGCCAGACGTCGCAACCCTGGACGAGAAAGTGCGCGACGTGCAGGTCGTAGTCGTCGACAAACGCAACCCGGCCGCCGAACGCCGGATCCACGGCACGGTGATACACCGCTTGAAGTGCCCGCTTGCCCGGTTCATCGGCAGGATGCGCCTTACCAGCAAAGATGATTTGCACCGGGCGCTTGAGCTCGTTGAGAATGTGCGCCAGGCGCGCAGGGTCGTGAAAAATGAGCTCTGCTCGCTTGTACGTGGCAAAGCGGCGAGCGAAGCCAATGGTGAGCGCTTCGGAGTCGAGCAGGGTGCCACCGGCCAGAACGCGCGCGCTGTTCACGTGCTGGTGTATCCAGCGGTCTCGCATACGCTCACGCACGAAGGCGAAGAGATATCGGCGTAGCCGCTGACGCACACGCCAGAGCTCTTCGTCTGGAATCGCCAGCACCTCATCCCAGACCTGCGGGTCGTCTTGCGCGTCGCGCCAGCGCGCGTCGAGGTACGTGTCGAAGAGGCGCGCGACGTCCACGGCCAGCCACGAGGGCACGTGGATGCCGTTGGTGATCGACGTCATTGTGTCCTGGCGACCCAGCTCGTCGAGCAGCGGTTTCCACATGGTGCGTGTCACGTCGCCGTGCAGCCGGCTCACGGCGTTGACCGCGCCGGAGGTGCGCATGGCGAGCGTCGTCATGTTGAACTGCGTACCCTGTCCATTGTCGTAGCCACCGAGCGCGAGGAACTCTTCGCGAAGCTCGCCGAGACTGCCCCAACAACCCGCCAGGTGCGTTTCGACCAGAGAGAACGGAAAGGCATCGTGTCCGGCGGCGACCGGCGTGTGCGTTGTGAACGTCGTCGTCTCCCGTACGTGTTGAAGCGCTTGATCGAAGCGTGCGCCATGCTCGACCAGGTCACGGATACGTTGCAGCGCGACGAACGCGGCGTGGCCCTCGTTGAGGTGCCACAGAATGGGGTCGTAGCCGAGCGTCCGCACGGCACGCACACCCCCGATGCCAAGCACGATCTCTTGCTGAATCCGCGTTTCGCGATCGCCGCCGTAGAGTCGCGCGGACAGCTCTCGGTCCCACGGGGCGTTCTCCTCGAGGTCCGTGTCGAGGAGATACAGGTCGACGCAGCCGAGTCGCACGTGCCACACCTGCGCCAGCACGGTGCGGTTGCCGAGCGGCACGGCAACCACGCAGTCTTGGCCCTGCGCCAACGTGGCACGCTCGATCGGCGCATCCTGCCAGTCGAGGCGGACATAGTGCTCCTCCTGCCAGCCATCGGCGGAGAGGCGCTGGTGGAAATAGCCCTGCGGGTACATGAAGCCGATGCCGATGAGCGGCAGCCCGAGGTCGGACGCCTCCTTGCAGTGATCGCCCGCGAGCACGCCGAGACCGCCCGCATAGATGGGCAGCGATTGGTGGAGCGCGAACTCGGCCGAGAAATAGGCGATCGGTCGTTGGCGGCCGATTGGGGTGCGGCGCGACCACCAGGTGTCAGTGGCGCATTGGGTGTTTTGGAGCTGCTCCAACGCCGTGTCGTAGAGACGCAGAAAGGCGCGATTGCTGGCCACCTCCGTCAAGCGCTCCGGCGAGACCAGGCGCAGCAATTCGACGGGGTTGTGTGCGGTCGCCCGCCACAGGGGGTAATCGAGCGCGCGAAACACTTCGCGCGCATGGTCGTGCCATACCCACCAAAGGTCGTTGGCGAGCTCGCGCAATCCTGCCACGCGAGAAGGGAGTTCAGGAAGCTCGGGGTCGTGCTGTTCCATAGCAATTGTCAACTATCGACGCCCGACCTGAAGGTCGGGCCTACTCGGACACCAGCGAGGTAAACCGCGCTAGATCGATGTTGCCGCCGGAGAGGACCGCAACCACCGGGCCGGGACCGGCCTTCCCGCTCATGGCCGCGGCGACCGCGCAGGCCGCGGCGCCCTCCGTAATCACATGCGTGCGCTCGGCCACGAGACGCATGGCCGCGCGCACTTGCTCGAGTGTAACGACAATCGAGCCCTTGATCCGCGGCGGCGAGACGAGCGGCCACATCGATCGCAGCACGGACTTGCCGCCCGCGCCATCGACGAACGAGGCTTTCCAATTGGGAAAAACGCTCGGCCGGTTCGACGCGATCGAGACCGCCAGCGGCGCTGCGGTCTCCGGCTCTGCACCATAGACCTGGACATCCGGCCGCAACGCGCGCAGCCCGGCCGCAATGCCCGCCACGAGACCACCGCCGCCAACCGCGGCAATGACCGATGTCACTTCGGGAAGATCCTCCACGATCTCCAAGGCAATCGTGCCGTTGCCGGCAATAACATGATCGTCGTCGAACGGGTGGACCATCGCTCCAGACATGCGGTCCGAGCCGTGCTGCTCGACGGCGCGCCACGCTTCATCGTACGACACCGGCACGATCGTCGCGCCCAGCTGCTCGATCGCCCACCGCTTGGCCTCCGGCGCCGTGTCAATCATCATGACCGCGCATGGTGCGCCCATGCGCCGCGCCGCGAGCGCAACGCCTTGGGCCGCGTTCCCCGCACTGACCGTCCACACGCCGCGAGCGAGCGTCCCAGGCGGCAAGCGACGGACAGCGTTGTAGGCGCCCCGGATCTTGAACGCGCCAATCGGCTGGAGGGTCTCGAGCTTTACGTAGACGCGAGGCCGATCGGCTTCGGTGCCAGCACCGGGCAGATCCAACGGAATGAGCGGTGTCCGCACCGCCACTGCATAAATGGCCGCGGCCGCCTCTCGCACGGCTTCGATGGGGATCTCACGTTCGATGCTCGGTGCAGCCAAATCGCACTATGCTAGTCAGCGGTTCTTGCCCCCGTCAATGCAGGAATCGGATTCGGGAATTGGGAAACGGGAACGGCGAGGAGCGTGTGAATGGGTAAGCGCATCACCCGGCGAGAGTTCGTTCAGACGAGCGTAGCGGCGACAGGCGTGGCTGCGGTGACCTCAACGACGCAGGCGGCGCCGGCCGTGCTGATTCCAGCACCAGCCAAGCCTGTCGTCGTCGGATCGGCGAATGGGAACCGCTACAAGAACGGCGGGCCCATGACCGCCGTCCAAACGGCGTTCACCCAGCTCACGGCGGGCAAGGACGTCCTCGACGCCTTGATCGAAGGGGTCAGCATTGTCGAGCTCGATCCTGAAGATTCGAGCGTGGGCTTTGGTGGTCTTCCGAACGCCGACGGCGTGATCCAGCTCGACTCGTGCTGCATGCACGGACCGCTGCGGCGTGCCGGCGGCGTTGCGGCGCTCGAGGGCGTGCGCACGCCGGCACAGGTCGCGCGCCTCGTCATGAACCACACCGACCACCATCTCATTGTCGGAAGAGGCGCACAGGAGCTCGCACGCCGGTTTGGATTCGAGGTCGAGGAGGATCTCAACACGCCGCATTCGCGCGCGCTGTGGCGGGAGTGGAAGCGGCGCACAGACCCGGAGCACTATCTCGATCCCGAGCAGCGCGCTCAGGCGGGGTACCGCGCCACCTTGCAAATGGCACGCGAGGGCCTGTTGGACCCGGAACACATCTGGGGCACGATCAACTGCGACGGCGTCAGCGCGAGCGGTGAGGTCTGCGGTGTCACGACAACGAGCGGTTTGGCGTGGAAGATACCGGGACGAGTGGGCGACTCACCGATTCTTGGCGCGGGATTGTACGTCGACAACGATGTTGGGGCCGCTGGATCCACCGGCCGGGGTGAAGCGAACCTGTACAACCTGTGCTCGTTCCTCGTGGTGGAGCAAATGCGCGCAGGGCGCCACCCGAAGGATGCGGCGCTCGAGGCGTTGAAGCGCGTCCAGGCCAACACGGTCGAGAAGCGGCTCCTCAACTCGCGCGGCCAGCCCAGCTTCCAGCTCAATTTCTACGTGGTGAGCAAGAAGGGTGAGTTCGCCGGCGTCTCTCTGTATCGCTCGAGGTTTGCGGTATGTACCGAGCAAGGAGCGCAGACGTTGGAGACGGAGTTCCTGCTTCCCGGAGAGCCGACCGACGAATGAGGTTACTTCGATTGGAGTAGCCGGCGGAGCTCGTCAATCGGCAGGGCTTCTACCGTGTGGCCGTTGCCGGTCGTGGTCGTTGCGGCGAACAGCGAGTTGTAGACCGCCTCCTCCGTGGCTTCGATGACCGCTTGGAACAACGGCGAGAGCGCATCGGACGGGAGTAGCGCGCGCGGTCGTGCCCCCCGGTCGCCGTGACGCCAGCGGGCGTCGCGAGCGGTCGAGAAGGCTATCGCGAAATCGCCGCTGCCGTTCGTGTACGAGGAGCCGGTTCGTGCGAGTGCGTAGATCGCGCGCGCCGCGAGGCGTTCCAGTGCCGCCGCGTCCAGAGGCGCATCGGTGCTGGCGACGATCATGCACGATCCATCGTCGGAGCGCCGGTCGCCATCCGGAGCGCCCGCCACCGGGAAAGGCGGCTGCCCGAGCGTGCGCCAGACCGGCACGCCATCGATGGTGAGAAACCCACCGTAGTTTGTCTGCACCAGGACGCCGACGGTAAAGCCGCCGTAATCGCGTGGCAGCACACGCGATGCCGTGCCGATGCCGCCCTTCCAGCCAAACGCGGACGTGCCTGTTCCAGCGCCGACCGCGCCCTCCGCCACCGCGCCCGCGGACGCCTCCTCGATAGCGTGCAGGACATCGGCACCGCCGACATGGCGTCCCCGGATATCGTTCAACCTGCCGTCGTTCGTCTCGCCGACCAGCGGGTTGACGGAGCGCACATCGTGATTGCCAGATTGCTGCAGCGTCCACTCCACGACGGCTTCCGATGCGGTGCCGACGCTCAGCGTGCTCGTGAGGACGATCGGCGTCTCGATCGTGCCCAGCTCGGCCACCTGCAGCGCACCCGCGAGCTTGCCGAACGCGTTCCCAACGAACACGGCGCCGGCGACCTTGTCCTGGAAGAGATTGCCGCCGTGCGGCAGGATGGCGGTCACACCTGTGCGAACGCGCTCCCCTCGAATGAGCGTCGCATGTCCAACGCGTACGCCCTCGACATCCGTGATGGTATTGAGTCGACCTGTCTCGAACACTCCCGGCCGGATGCCAAGGTCGCGCGCCCGCGGGCGGGGCTCCTGTGCCTCGACCACAAAGGTCGCACCCAGCAGAACGAGCATGAGCAACACACGTGCATACCTGGACATGGCGACTCGTTTCCTTGCCTACGCTTTGCGCTGCACGAGCAGACTGATGCGGGTCAGCAGCTGGCCATCTGCCGATACATCGAACCAATAGATTCCTGCTTGGTCGATCTCGAGCTCGAGCGGTACCGTGAGCGTTGCGTTCGGGAAGCTGTTCGAAAACTGCATGCGGCGCGAGACGGCAGGGCCGGTGGCGCCAGACGGGTACTGACCTTGGACCGTGACCTCCTTGGACCCTCGGGTCGTTCCCGCGCGCAGCGACACGACCGCGAGGAGTGATATCACGACAGGCTCAGCGGTGGTTACATCGGTGGGGAGCTCGACCTCGACACCGTCGACGATACCGCGAACGTCGACTGTGCCGTCGGGTTGGCGATCGAGACGCTGGCACAAGAGCGCCATTGCGATGAACGGACCAGTCATCCGCCTATTATCGACTGAAGGCGCGAAGGCCGACAGCGCCTGGTGGAGACTGTTCTCGGAGCTTGCGTCTCCATCGGCCCCGGCGGGCAGTTGCCGCCAAGCAGGTACAATGGACCGATGACGCACGACATCCAAGGAGCCGTCTTCGACATTGACGGCACACTACTCAACAACATGCCCTTCCACGAGGAGGCCTTCAACACGTTTGCCGCTGTTCATGGGCTGCCCCAGTTGACGCCGGAGACACGCAAGTGGATGGACGGGAAACGCAATCGCGACATCTTTCCACGCCTCTTCTCTCGCGACGATATGACGCTGGAAGAATCGGAAGCGCTCTCGGAGCAGAAGGAGTCGCTCTATCGCGAGTTGTCGAAGGGCCGCCTGTCATCGTTGGCCGGGCTCGACCGACTGCTGGACCTTCTCGAAGCACGCGGGGTGCGGATCGCCTTTGCCACGTCGGCACCCAAAGCCAACGTCGAGCACACCTTGGCGGAGCTCGGTCTCGACCACAGGCTCGGACTGGTCGCCCGGAGCGACGAATTGCCCCGGGGAAAGCCGTTTCCTGACGTATTCCTGGAAGCGGCGCGCCTGATTGAGGCTCTCCCCGAGCATTGTCTCGCATTCGAGGATGCACCAGCCGGCATCGTCGCCGCCCGCGCGGCCGGTATGACGACAATCGGCGTCAGCACGAGCTATCCGCGAGAGATCCTGGCGCAGACGGATCCACCGCCGCACGCCGTCATTGCGGACTACGACCAGTTCCTGAGCGAGCGAGGTGCATGGCTCACCGCGCCGCCGCACGCGGCGCCGAAGGACACGGCGTCAGCTCGTACGCATTCTGGAACGGAAGCGTCGTTATCCGAGTAACACGCGGGAGCTCACGTGAGATTACTGCCCATTCTCATGTTGATGGCGGCCTGTGCCGTCGGCGCGGAGCCTGACGCAGCGAGGATGGACGCAGTGGTCGCCAGCCGCGTGGAGGCGGACCAGTTCTCAGGAAGCGTCTTGGTCCAACGCGGGCAGGAGACGATCTTCGCAAAGAGCGTCGGTTGGGCCAACGCAGAGCACGACGTTCCCAATCGCGCCGAGACCAAGTTCCGAATCGGTTCGATCACGAAGCAATTCACGGCGGCAGCGGTGCTGTTGCTGGAGGAAGATGGGAAGCTGCGCGTGCAGGATCCGGTCAGCGTACACGTGGCGGACGCTCCGGAGGCGTGGAAGGGAATCAGGATCCATCACCTGCTGAGCCACACGTCCGGCATTCCCAGCTTCACGTCCTTTCCCGAGTACCGCGAGCTGAAGCTGACCGAAATGAGCGCAGCGGATATCGTGAAGGTGTTTCGAGACAAGCCGCTGGAGTTCGAACCGGGCACGAGGTTTCAGTACAGCAACTCGGGATATCTCTTATTGGGTTTCCTCGTGGAGAAGATATCTGGGCAGAGCTACGAGGAGCTCTTGCGCAGCCGCATCTTCGGACCGCTCGAGATGAAGAATAGCGGCTACGATCACAATCGCGCCATTGTGACGCACCGGGCGGCGGGCTACACCCGTGGTCCAGACGGGAACCCTCAGAACGCCGACTACATCAACATGTCGGTGCCGCACGCCGCGGGCGGTCTGTATTCCACGACAACTGATCTCTGCCGCTGGGTGCGGGGCTTGTTCGGCGGCGAAGTTCTGTCAGACGCCTCACTGAAGAAGATGATCACGGCCAACCTCGAGAGCTACGGATACGGGCTCGTCACAGGGAAGTCGTCGGGGCACACGTTCGTCGCGCACGGCGGCGGCATCGAGGGATTCAACACGGACCTGCGATACTTCCCCGACGAACAGATGTGCGTAACAGTGCTCTCCAACGTCAACACCAGCGCGACAGGCGCGATGGCCGACGAGCTCGCAAAGCTAGCATTCGGCGAGCAAGTGACGCTGCACTCCGAGCGCAAGGAGATCCCGCTCGACAGCGAGACACTCGCGAAATACGCCGGCGTCTATCAGTCTGACGGAGGGCCAACGATGACGATCACGTTGGAGGACGCCGGTCTCATGTCCAGGCTTGGCAACCAGCCCAAGCTCCAGATTTACCCTGAGTCGAAGACAACGTTCTTCCCTAAAGAAGTGGCAGCGGAGCTCGTCTTTTCCATAGATGTCGCGGGGAACGCGACCGGATTCGTGCTGCGCCAGGCGGGTCGAGAGCGCCAGTTCATGCGCGGACCGGAGAAGTAACCGACCTCTCTCGCGGGCTATCGTCACCTGCTCCTGATCTATTCGGCGCGGAGCGCAATGTTCGGGCTCACGCGAAGTGCGCGGCGCAGCGGCAGGATGGCGGCGACGGCGATGACCGCTGCTAACGCGCCCGATGCGGCAGCCAACATGGCGATGTCGAGTGAGGCCGTGGCGCCGATCACTGAACGGGCCACATGGGTAATGGTGACTGCCGCCGCGGCGCCGACCAGCAGTCCAGCCACTGCCAGATATATTGCTTCGGTGAACACCAGCCGCGCGACATGTGCACGGCCCGCGCCGAGCGCGACGCGCAGGCCGATCTCGCGGGTTCGTCGCTGCACCGCATCGGTCATGATGCCGTACACGCCGATGGTCGCCATGGCGAGTGCGATCAGCCCGCACAATCCAACGAGCGTCGTCGTCAGACGGTCGAGCGCGCGCGAGTCCGACAGGTGAGCCTCGAGCGTTGACGCCCGCAGAATCCTTCCACTGCCTCGGTCTGAGGGATCCCTATTGCTATCCAATAGCAAGTGCGCTACAGTCATATTGCTAGACCATAGGAGAAAATATGGCCGAGAAGACTGATGTCTGGCAGGGCACACTCGCGTTGATGGTGCTGAAGACGCTCGAGACACTCGGACCAATTCACGGATACGGCATTGCCCGCCGCATCGAACAGACCAGCGGAGATCTGCTTTCGATCAACTACGGCACGCTGTATCCCGCTCTCCTCAAGCTGGAGCAGGAGGGCTACATCACGTCCGAGTGGGGGGTGTCGGAGAACAATCGCAAGGCGAAGTACTACCGCTTGACGCGTGCGGGGCGAAAACAGGTCGAGAAGGAGGCGCGGGCGTGGGACCAGACGACTACGATCCTCGCGAGGTTCCTGGCTCCGGGCACGGAACGATCCTGAGGCGGCTGCGCGCGCTGATGTTACGCGTGCGGAGTCTGCTCGCGAGGCGGCGTCTCGATGCGGACTTGGCCGCTGAGCTCGAGAGTCATCTCCAACTGCACGTCGACGACAAGATCCGCGCCGGCATGACACCAGACGAGGCGCGGCGTCAGGCCGTCCTGATGCTCGGCGGCATCGAGCAGACGAAGGAGCGGTATCGCGATCGCCGTGGATTCCGGCCGCTCGACGAGATCGCGCAAGACGTGCGGTACGCCGCGCGCCTATTGCGGAAGAACCTTGGCCTCACGTCCGTCGCCATCGTGTCGCTTGCCCTTGGCATTGGCGCCAATGCCGCCATCTTCTCCCTGTTCAACCACATGCTGCTGCGCGCGCTGCCGGTGCCCGACCCAAACCGACTGGTCAACCTGACCAATCCTGGGCCGCGGTCGGGTGGATGCACCACCGGCCCATTCGGCGACTGCGACTCCGTCTTCAGCTATCCGATGTTCCAGGATCTCGAGCGACTCCAAAGCCCGGGTCCCCAGCGCCCTTCGACAGGCTCAGGGCGTCCCGAGCTTGCCGAGGGACGCGGTAGTGGCCGCGCTGGGGTGGAAAAGGTCTTGTCAGGGATCGGCGCGTACAGGTGGTTTGATGCCAACCTGTCATATCGGGGCGAGACGCTGAGCGGCGGCGGTTTGGTGGTCTCTGGCAACTACTTCCCGGTGTTGGGCGTCCAGCCCGCGCTCGGACGCCTGATCGGACCAGGAGACGATCGCGCGGTGGGCGAGTCCGACGTCCTCGTCTTGAGCCACGCGTACTGGCGGCAGCGGTTCGGGGCCAATCCCAACGCGGTCAACGACACGATCGTCGTCAACGGCCGACGGATGACCATCGTCGGGATCGCCCCACCCGGCTTCGAGGGGACGACGCTCGAGTACCAGCCTGACGTGTACGTGCCGATCACCATGCTCGGGTACGTGAACCCCGGCTGGGACGAGTTCGACAATCGCCTCAACTACTCGTTCTACCTGTTTGCCCGCCTCCACTCGGCGGTCAGCATGGAGCAGGCGCGGACAGCGATGAACACCGTATATCGCGGGATCATCAACCACGTCGAAGCTGCCCTCCAAGCGGACATGAGCGAGAAGGAGCTGGCGAAGTTCAAGGCGAAAACGCTGGGTGTGGACCCGGGACGCCGTGGTCTAAGCAGCCTGCGTGGCGAGGTGCGAACACCGCTGACCCTGCTGCTCGCGGCTACGGGCGCCGTGCTGCTGATCGCCTGCGCGAACCATCGCGAACCTGCTGCTGGCGCGCGCCGCGACGCGCGCGAGCGTGCCGAGCTGGAGATCAACGTCCCGTACCGCGCGCAGGTGGAGCAGGACATCCAGCTTCTGAGCAATCCGGGCGGCGACTTTCTCGAACGGTTTCGAGCAAGGAGGATCACGCTGGAGCCGGGCCAGTACGGCCGCGGCACGCTGGACGACGAATGGGGAACGCCATTGCTGCTGCTGATGGGTATGACCGTTCTGGTGCTGCTGATTGCGTGCGCCAACGTGGCAAACCTCCAGCTCGCCCGTGCCACGGCCCGAGTGCGGGAAGTCGCAGTGCGCACCGCCATGGGCGCGTCGCGCACGCAGCTCGTTCGCCAGTTCCTCACGGAATCCTGCCTGCTCGCCGTTGCCGGAGGTGCGCTCGGGATCAGCGTCGCCTATTGGACACAGCGCGCGATTCTGGTGAGTCTTCCTCCATGGACGGGCATCCAGGACTTGGAGCTCACCAGCCTCGACCACCGCGTCTTGTTTTTCTGCCTTGGGCTGTCGGTCTTGACCGGTATCCTGTTTGGACTCTTTCCAGCGCTGCAGGCCTCCAAGACCGACCTGACCTCGTGTCTGAAGGACCAGGCGGGCCAGATTTCGTCGACAGGCCGTGGAAACGTCTTTCAGAAGACGCTCATCGTGGCACAAGTAGCCGTGTCGTTGCTGCTTTTGATCTCGGCGGGACTCTTTGCCGGTACGCTGGTCAACGTCGCGCGCATCGACCCTGGCATTCGAGCTGACCACCTGATGACGTTCTCGTTAGGGCCGAAGCTGCACGGTTATACCGACGAACGCATCGCGCAACTGCACGAGCAGCTCACGAGCAGATTATCGCGCATTCCGGGAGTGGTGCTCGTCTCTTCGGCGTGGGCAGCGGTGATCACGGGTAGCACGAGCCGCATGCGCATCAGCGTGGAAGGCTATACTCCGCCAAGCGGGGGCAGCGCCAAGTCGAACTACAACCGCGTCGGCGCCGATTACTTTCGCACCATGGGCACACCACTCATTGCCGGACGCGAGTTCACGCGCGCCGACAACACGGCCGCACCGCCGGTTGCCATTGTCAACGAGGCATTCGTTCAGCAGTTTCTGCCGAATCAGGATCCACTTGGGCGCCATCTGGGCAGCGGCAGCGATGAGGCACTGCCCACGACGATTGTCGGCGTCGTAGAGAACGCCAAGTTCTCGCGGATGCGAGAGGATACGACCCCAACGTTTTACAGGCCGCTGCGGCAAAGCGACGAGTGGGACTCTCTGTCGTTCTATTTGCGAACGACAATTCCTCCGGAAAGTACCTTGCCACTGATCCGGCATCATTTAGCGGCACTCGATTCAAGCTTGGCGATTGGCGAGGCAAAGACGATGCAGGCGCAGATCGAGGAGAGTCTGTTTGCGGAACGAATTCTATCGTTTCTCACCGGTACGGTCGCGGGATTGGCTGTGCTGTTGGCGGCGATTGGCGTCTATGGCGTGTTGGCGTACAACGTGGCGCGGCGCACCCGGGAGATCGGGATTCGGATGGCGCTCGGTGCGGACGCGGGCGATGTACGGGCGCTCGTTGTCCGTGAGGTCGCCGTCATGCTCGTAGTCGGCACGGTGATTGGTCTGGCGTCAGCAGCCGCCGCGAGCCAGCTGGTACAGTCGTTCTTGTACGGCCTACAGCCGTGGGACGTGCTCACCTATGCTCTCGCCGTCGCGGCGCTCTGGCTCGTCGCACTGGCGGCTGCCGGCATTCCCGCGCGTCGCGCCACGAGTGTCGACCCAACCGTTGCCCTCCGGTACGAGTAGAAAAGGAACCGGGTACCTTTTCGCTCCCGAAAAGGTACCCGGTTCCTTTTCCCCGACGCTTCAACGATAATGGCGCATGCTCTTTCCACGACTGGTCCTCGTCGCCGTTGTGCTGGGCGTCATGCCGATGCGCGCCCAGAGCGGCTGGACGTCGCTCTGGAACGGCCGTGATCTCGACGGCTGGACCACGTGGATGCGAGAGCCAGAGCCAAGCTCGGAGGTCCCGGGGTTGACGCGCGACCAAGACGGGAAATATACGGAGCCGATTGGATCGGGACGAGATCCGCTGAACGTGTTTACCGTGGTCAGCGACGTCGACGGCCAGCCAGCAATCCGGATCTCCGGCGAGGTGTTCGGCGAGCTCCGCACCACGCGCTCGTTCGAGAACTACCACTTGAAGCTGCAGTTCAAATGGGGTGAGAAGAAGTGGCCCCCGCGCGAGCAGGCCGAAACTCGGCGCGACAGCGGTTTGCTCTACCACGTGCATGCCGCCCCCGGTGCCGATGGCCGCACGTGGGCACGCTCGGTCGAGCTCCAGATCCAAGAGCACGACGTCGGGGATCTCTACGCCGTCGGATCAGCGATTGCTGTTCGCGCCAAGCGGCGTCCAGACACGACGCCCGCGCTGTACGACTACGATCCGACTGGCGAGTGGACCTTCTTCTCTCAGAGCCAAGGTGCGCCCGGCCGATGCATCAAGCAGCCGGACAACGAGAAGCCGACCGGTGAATGGAACACCGTCGAGTTGGTGGCGTTCGGTGACACGGCCATTCACATCGTGAACGGCAAGGTAGTCATGCGTCTGCATGGCCCGGTGCAGATTGATGGCGACCTGCCGACGCCCGTCACCTCCGGCCCGATCATTCTCCAATCAGAGGGCGCGGAGATCTTCTATCGCGACATCCAGATCCAGCCGATCACGGCTATTCCGCCGGAGTTCGCGGCGAGAGACTAGAGCTGTCACAAAAAGCCCCCCTTCAGCTGTTCTTTAGATAGGCTTCCTTCGATCGCATAACTGATAGGCCCCTCGCCATCGAGTGAGGGTCCGGTGCCTGAGGACTCGTCCCGCGGGATGAACCCTCGGCGCTGTGGAGACGCGATGTCGTCCGATCTGTCGCGGTGCCGGGTCAACCTGGTCCAGCAAGTGGAACCAGCGACGCCTGCAGCTCGGCGTCAAGCTGTACTTCTGAACGAGGGGCCTGAAGGCCCCTCGCGCTGGGTGATCGAGCGGAACCACCTGTACGGTGTGCCCGAGCACGCGATCCACGCGCACCGGCTGTATGGCACATCGATCTCCGACAACTACATCGAGGGCTTCGGCGAAACGGCGCAGGGTGGAATCTGGTATGGGATCGAGGCGACGATCCAGGGAGACAAAGCGTCCACCATCGCCAACAACAAGGTGTTTACCGGCGACGAAGACAACGGCGGCTCAATCTACCGCTACATTGGAATCTCTGGAGTGAACTACAACCACGGTGTCGTGAGCGTCACGGGAAACGCAGTCCGCGGAGCAGGCACACCGCGCGGCTTTGGTCTGTACTACTCACAAGGCGGAGGAGACGGGTTGACCGTGGCTTCGTCTGGGAACATCATCACCGACATCGGGTCGGCACTCGCCACAGAAGGAGATGACGTGATGGTGACGCCGGTGATCTAATCGGGCTCGTTGTTGGTAGACTCGTGGCGTACTGAGGAGATGAGTATGCGTGTCGCGGGCTCTCTTGTTGCCGGCGCCGTATTGGTGGGGAACTTGGCGAACGCGGGGCCTTCGGGAGGCACGCTCGGTGCACCGAGCCCTGGTTGATCGGAGGTGTCGTTTGAACCGCCGACGGTTCATCTCGCTGGGAGGAGGGGTGAGTGTCGGAGCGGCCGGCCTGAGCCTGCGCTGCTCTGACAGCTCTCAGGTGCCGCGCGTGGCCACGGCGCAGTCGTCGAGCCGCGTCCAGATGCACGTGGGAACACAGCGGTCGGGAACCACTGCGGAGATGTTGCAGTACTTCAAACGTCACGGCGTGGATCACATCTGCGGCTATCCTCCAGACCCAGGCGAACGGGGCTACTGGACCGTGGAAGACGTCGAGCAGACCCGCGAGCTGTGTGAGAAGCATGGCATCACCTTGTCGATGGTTGCCCTGCCTTTCCTACCCTCGAGCCACATCGACAAGGAAAGGCGTGGAGCCATCATGCTCGGGAAGTCGCCCGAGCGTGACCGGGACATCGAGCACGTCAACCGTATGACCGAAGCGTGCGCGAAGGTCGGTGTGCCAGCCTGGAAGTACAACATGAGCATCCTAGGCGTCCTGAGAACGCAACCGACGCCGGGACGAGGCGGCTCCACCTACAGCACGTGGCGCCTGGCGGACGCTGTGGCGGATCCTCCATTGACGCGAGCGGAACGGGTCACCGCCGATATCTTCTGGGAGCGGATCACCTACTTCTTGGAACGGGTCATCCCAGTCTGTAACGAGCTCAAGATTCGCGCTGCCTGTCACCCGCACGACCCGGGTGTGCCCGAGGAAGGTTTTCAAGGAGTCGACCGGGTCCTCGGTACGGTTGACGGGCTGAAGAAGCTCGTTTCCATCCAGGAGAGTCCGTATCACGGGCTAAACCTTTGTCTCGGCACGACTGCTGAAATGCTGCAGGAGCCCGCACGGGAGATTCACGACGTGATCCGGTACTTCGGCGAGAGAAAGAAGCTGTTCAACATTCACTTCCGAAACATCCGTGGCAGACGGAACGATTTCCAGGAGGTCTATCCAGATGAAGGCGATATGGACATGTTCCAGGTCGCCCTCACCTTGAACGAAGTGGGTTACCCCTACATGCTGATGCCGGACCACATGCCCAGCCATGCGGATGACCCTGGTGGCCGACAAGCCTTCGCTTACGGCTATGGCTACATCAAGGGCGTTATCCAAGGTGTCGAGGCTTATGAAGCTCGAAGGTCTTTGTCCTGATCGCCAACGGCCAGGCAACAAGAGATGAGAAAGCCCGCTTCCGTACCGCTGAGAATGTCCGGGGCCCCTTGTTCTTCTCGTTTCTCTATTCGTGCTCGACCTGCTTCGTCAGAGTGTGGGCCTGAAAGCAAGGTATGCGAAGGCGGACACGGATTGCAGTGGTCGGGAGTGCGAACGTCGATCTGACGACATTCGGGGACCGCTTTCCCAAGCCGGGCGAAACGCTCTTCGGCGATCGCTTCGACCTGGGGTGGGGCGGCAAGGGCGCCAACCAGGCGGTCGCGGCCCGCCTCTGTGGCGCCGACGTCTCGATGGTCGCACGGGTAGGGGACGATCTCTTCGGGCCGGGCACCGTCGAGAATCTGGTGTCGTACGGGATCGACACGTCACATGTGCGCCGCGTTCCCGGCGTTTCCAGCGGCGTCGCACCGATCTTCGTCGAGCCGAACGGTCAGAATCGCATTCTCGTCGTCAAAGGCGCCAACGATCACCTCACGGCGGCTGACGTCGACGCGGCGGCGCCGATGCTGTCCCAGGCGGCTTGTATCGTGTTGCAGTTCGAAATCCCGCTCGACGTTGTCTACCACACCATCCGCTTCGCACGCCGTCACGGCATCCCCTGCATCGTCAACCCGGCACCGGGCCAGCGCATCGATCTGTCCGAGCTCGCCGGAGTTGACTATGTCATTCCGAACGAAACCGAGGCTGAAACGCTCACGGGGCTGAGCGTTGGTTCGGTAGAGGAGGCCAGGGCGTGTGCGGCGCATCTGGTGTCGGAGGGACTCGGGACGGTTATCATTACGCTGGGCGCTCAAGGCGCGCTACTGGCGCGCGATGGGCAGTCAGAGCTCTTACCCGCATACAACGTCGTCGCGAGAGACACGACCGGCGCAGGCGATGCGTTCGTCGGCAGCTTCGCCACCTTCCTGGGCGAAGGCTTGTCTGAACGCGACGCCATCGCGCGCGCCAACCTTTACGCCGCGCTGTCGACGATGAGCGCCGGCACACAGAAGTCGTTCGTGACGCGTGAGCGGTTCGAAGCGGAGTGGCAGCAGCGCAATAGATAGATGTGAGACTTGCCTTGCTTGACACCGAATCGCGGGTGGCGTATGGTCACGTCGCGCCATGAGATGACATCGATATCATGACATCGGTGTCTACCCTTGCGGACCTCCGGGAAGCCTGTCGATGGCCACTATCCATGACGTCGCGCGCCGCGCCGGCGTCGCCAGCATCACCGTCTCTCGCACCCTGACCGGTCATGCGCCGGTCAGCGCTGCGACCCGGGCGCGAATCGACGCCGCGATCCGAGACCTCAAGTACGTGCCGAATGTCCTGGCCCGCGGCCTCAAAGGTCGTTCGACGCGCACGCTCGGCCTCGTCGTCACCGATGTGACCAACCCGTTCTTTACGCTCGTGGCGCGCGGTGTCGAGGATGCCGCGCACGAGGCGGGCTACTCGGTCATCCTGTGCAACTCGGATCGAGCGCCTGCGCGTGAGGCGCTTTACCTCGAAGTGCTGCACTCGAAACAGGTTGACGGGCTCGTCCTGACACCAATCGGCCGTCGAGAGGGCATCCTGCAATGGCATCGCGAGCGACCAGTCTGCTTGATCGATCGCACGCTGCGCGGGCTCGCGTGGCGCAAAGCCGGCATGGACATCGTGCGTGCCGACAGCGTCGAGGGAGCGCGCTCGGTGGTCGACCATCTTCTCGAGCACGGGCACCGCAGGATCGGTCTGGTGAATGGCGCCCTCGTGATCTCGACCGCGCGAGACCGCAGGGAAGGATATCGTCGCGCTCTCGCCGCCGCTGGTGTTGCAGTCGACCCGGCACTCGAGCGGCACGGTCTCTTCTCGTTTTCCGCCGGTGAGGCGATGGGCCGAGACCTCTTGGCGGTCCGTCCGCGGTCGACCGCGATCTTTGCCGGGAATCCGCTGCTGGCGATCGGCGTGATGGCGGCGGCCCAGAAGCGCGGGCTGCGTGTCCCTGATGATCTGGCGCTGGTGACGTTCGACGGCGTTCCCCAACTCGAAGTGGTGCTGCCGTTCTTCACCGCCGCCGTGCAGCCCGCCTATCAGATGGGCCAGCGTGCCGCCCGGCAGCTTCTCGAGCGGCTTGCGTGGCGGGCGACGGGCGAGGACGAGCCCGGGCGCGAGACGCTCTTCGAAACGGAGCTGATGATTCGCCGTTCCTGCGGATGCAGACTCCCGGAGGGTCTCGCGGTAGCCGAGGTGAGTGCAGCGGCTCGCTGAGACAACGTAGGTCTGGCAACAACGAGAAGCAATCGAACGACGATGCATTTTTCGAAGAGTGTCTGTTCAACTCTAGCAATCACCGTCCTCATCGGGGCTCTCTCCTGCGCACGAGCGGTTCCGAGCCGCTCTGGCAACGTCGAGGCCAAGCAGCGACGCCCCAATGTTCTGTTGATCACGGTGGACGATATGAACTGGGACTCGCTCGGTGTGACGGGCAACCCGATTCCGGGGATCTCTCCCAACATCGACCGCTTGGCGAGCGAGGGCATGCTCTTCGAACGGGCGCACGTCACGGTCGCCATCTGCCATCCGACCCGCGCCGTTTGGATGACCGGGCGCTATCCGCAGAACAGCGGCGCGTTGGGCTTCGAGGCCATCGATGCGGAGGTGCCGACGCTCGTGGAGACGTTGGCTGACGCCGGCTACTACACGGGACTCATGGCAAAGACGGGACACGTGGTTCCCTCCCGCGCCGCTGCTTGGGACGAGTTGATCCCGGCTCGAGAATTGAAGAACGGCCGCAGCCCGCAGCTCTATTACAGGCGCGCCGAGAGCTTCTTCGAACACGCCAGGGCGGCCGGGCAGCCGTTCTTCCTGATGGCCAATACGCAGGATCCACACCGGCCCTTCGCCGCGAGTGAGCAGGAGGTGGCATTCAAGGCGCGCGACGCGACCAACACGGGCTCGCAGTATGGCGGTGGCTTTCCGGCCGCCGCTGTCGCGTACGCGCCGAGCGCGGTGCCAGTGCCCGGCTTCCTTCCCGACCTTCCACCGATCCGCCACGAGCTCGCGGAGTACTACACCTCCGTCCACAGGGCGGACGAGACGACCGGCGCCCTGCTCCGTGCCCTCGACGCGTCAGGGATGGCCGACACCACGCTGGTGATGTGGCTCTCGGACCATGGGATGCCATTCCCCTTCGCCAAGACCAACGTTTGGCGGCACTCGACGCGCACACCCTGGATTGTCCGGTGGCCGGGCGTCGTGTCAGGTGGGAGCACTGACACCCACCACTTCGTCAGCGGCATCGACCTCGCGCCGACGATTCTCGATGCAGTAGGAGTCCAGAATCTCAGGGGAACCGATGGCCGCTCGTTCCTGCCGCTGTTCGCCGGCGAGTCACAAGCTGGCCGCGAGCACGTGTTCACGCAGGTTGATGAGATCGCATCGGGTACCGCGTACCCGATGCGGGCAGTGACCGATGGCCGGCTCGGCTACATGTTCAACGTGTGGGCAGACGGGCGCAGCGAGTTTCGCAACGAGGCGATGAGCGGCCTCACCTTTGCAGCGATGCGAGAGGCGGCCGCCACTGATGCCGCCATCGCGGCTCGCATCGAGCATTTCGTCCACCGCACGCCGGAGGAGCTCTACGACTACCAGCGCGATCCGGATGCGTTGCACAATCTTGTCGACGACGCCCGCTATGCGGAGACCATTGCACGATATCGCGCTCTGTTGCTCGGTCACATGAAGGAGTTTGCTGATCCGCAGCGAGCGGCGTTCGAGCGTTTCTTGTCCGGCGAGCGGGCCAGCGTACGGGTGGCGTCTGGCGCGAAGGACTATTTTGTGGAGAGTCGCTCCAGGAGCAGATAGCGTCCCTGGTGCGAGGCAGGCTCGGCCGCGGAGCTCACAGTCAGTCGCATGAGCATGATCTGGCCGTCGCGCGTATTTCCGGCCGCGGGCCAGTTCGGCAGACCGGGGCCGTTCGGGTTGCCGGTCTTCACGAAGTTCGCAAAGTATCCCTGCATGATCTCCGAGACCTTGTAATCGTCTGGCGTCCATGCGTAAGCGGCGTTGGTCGCGAGGTTGCCCATCGCGTATTCGATCTCGGCGGAGTGCACGGCTCCACGGGGCGGCGGGCGGTTGGCCTCCGCATCCTCGCCTTCTTTCACGCCGTCTGCGCCTCCCGGAATGGCTTTGCCCATCTCCGGCTTCATCGGTGGCCGTGGGTGAGCATAGAAGTACCGATACACATCCGCGTCACCCGTCTGTCGGTGCAGGTCGAACCACTTCCAGGTGCTATAGCCAATGAACCGATCGCCGGCGAGATCCGTTGCCGACTGCACGGCCTCCTCGTTCGTCGACGCTGGGTACTGCTCTAGGACCTCGTCGGCGCCATCGTCGTAGAGATCGCGCACTGCCACGGCAAAGCTCTCTGCTGTGGGGCCGTTGTCTCCCAGCAGCGCCTCGTAGTTCCTCTCCTCGGAGTTCCAGCCGACCAACAGCGGAACGTGCGCCTGTTCACCAGCGGCATAGATCTCGGCCGGCGCCTTCGGAAAGAAGTAGCTGTCGACAATTGGGCCGAAGCGTGGCATCCCGGAGCGGCCGGCGGCTGCGAGCAGCTCCATCGACGACAGAGCACGGAGCGCCTCCAGCGACGTGGCGCCCACGGCCTGGGCGAACGTCACGCCTTTCTGCTCTCCTTCGGCGAGTGAGGCGGGTTGCCGCTCTCCGAGCAGCGAGCCGCTCTCGCCGATGGCGCCCGCGATTAGGTCCTTCGACGTGGGCGACGCCATCTGGGCGCTGACCGCGAACGACCCGGCCGACTCGCCGGCAATCGTCACCCTCTTGGGGTCGCCTCCGAACGCGGCGATGTTCTGCTGCACCCAGCGGAGGGCCTGGGCCTGGTCCATCAGGGCGTAGTTGCCGGACGCCTGGTGCGGGGATGCCTTCGTCAGCTCGGGGTGCGCGAAAAAGCCGAAGATGCCCAGGCGGTAACTCATGGTCACGACGACGATGTCCTTTTGCGCCATGCTCTCGCCGTCGTAGCGCGGCTCCGAACCGTCGCCGGCCACGAAGCCGCCTCCATAGAAGTACACGAGGACCGGCAACTGCGTGTCGGTCGAAGTCTCCGGCGTCCATACGTTCAGATACAGGCAGTCCTCGCTCACCCCATCGTTCCGGAAGACCATGTCGTCGTACACACGCTGCTGCATGCACTGAGCCGCGAAGCGGTCCGCGGCGCGCACGCCCTCCCAGTCGCTGACCGGTTGCGGTGGCTTCCACCGGAGCTCGCCGACGGGCGGTGCGGCATATGGAATTCCTTTGAACACACGAATGCCGCTCGCTTCGGTGATTCCCTCGACGAGGCCGTTTCCCGTGGTTACGCGAGCCGCGGGGGCGCCGGGGTCGGACGGTGAGGAGATGGTTTCGAGGCTCGTCCGATCAGCAGCCATGGGCATCAGCGGACCGGCCACCACCAATAGGATCAACAGCGCTTTCATCATGGGGGAGTAGCCTTTGCGCTTCAGCGAGCGCGTCGTGTGCGCGGGCCAAGCGCCGCGTCGTGAGACGCGGAGTGACGACCTATCATTTGCTTCATGATAGCCCATTGGACGAGAAGTTGGCCGCTGACTGGGGATGACCTTCGGTTTCGTCGTGTCGCGGGAGGTTCGTGATCAGGTATTCGAGAATCTGACCACGACCGGTCGCGTCTGAGTTGATCGCGCGCCTCGCCGGGATTTGGTAAGCAGACAGGCCGGCCGCCTTGGCCTCGCGATTGCCGTCGTACAGATCGGCGATCTCCGACGCCGTCGAGTTGCTGAGCAGCACCCAGCAGCCTCGACGCGCCAGCTCGATCGTGACCTGTTGGAGGCGTTGTTGATCGGGCAGGGAAAATCGGTCTGCCGTGTAGGATGTGAACAATGCCGTTCGGCTCAAGGGTGCGTACGGTGGATCGAAGTACGCAAAGTCCCCAGGCTGCGCGCGGTCGAGCACTGTCTGGAAGGGCGCTTGGCAGATATCGGCTCGCGTCTCAGCCAGGGCACGTGCCACCTGTTGGAGATTCGTTCGATCGCAGATCCGCGGGTTCGTATAGCGGCCGAGCGGCACATTGAACTGTCCTTGCGAGTTCACGCGGAACAGACCATTGAACCCCGTTCGATTGAGATAAATCAGCTTGGCTGCCAACGCCGGCGTGTAGCGGGAGCTCTTCGGGGCGTCTCCATTGAAGATTTGGTGCCGCTCGGGATTGAACTGCTCATCGCGGACGCTGTAGTAGTGGGCTCGCGGATCTGCCCGATAGGCGAGGGCCAGCTCTCTCAGATGCTGGATGACCGCGTCAACCTGATCACGGACCATCAGGTAACAGCCGACGAGGTCCGCGTTGTTGTCCATCAAGACAGCCTGCCGGCCGGCGAGCAGTCCGCGAGTGTAGAGATCGAAGAAGACGGCCCCACTGCCGACGAACGGTTCGTAGTACGCGCCGAAGGACTCTGGGTAGAACCGGCGAATTTGCGGCAGCAGCTGTCGCTTACCGCCTGCCCACTTCAGGAAAGGGCGAACGTGGGAGTCCAGGTCCAGTGGCTTGGCTTCCAGAGCCGGGGGAGGTGTCTTCTCTCGCGCCATTCACGGTGACCCGCTGGCGAATCATAGCACTCAGTGAATGGCATCGGCACGGTGCCGTTAGAACCGTTCGAAAACGCGACACGCTTGCGCACGTCTCACGCTTTCCCACGCGTGCGCAAGGACGGTGCCGAACTTGCCTTGGGACCGGTCATAGACGTATATGCTACAGGCACAACTGGGCTCCCGCGCAGATCAGAACATGGGTGCTTGTGCTGCTGGCCAGTGTGGCGCTGGCCGTCGCCATGATTGGCATTTACGGCGTGCTCGCATATCTCGTGACTGTTCGACAGCACGAGCTTGCCGTCCGTCTGGCGCGTCTATTCTGCCCGGAATTTCCTCATGCTTGCGTAGTCGTGTCCCAGTCAGTCGAGACTGGAACGAAGGATATAATCCGAGGTGTCGGCTTCCAGACGCAACTATCTGGCGCAACGCGACCAACTACACGCGTTGGCATTCGTCAGTCAGCCGCTGGCGAGAGAGGTTCTATGGACGACGTCGCCGTGTGGCCCGATCTCCCGTATCCTGCGTGGCGAGAAACAGCCGCCACCTTGCAGCTCTGGACTCAGATCGTGGGCAAAGTCCGCCTGAGGCTGACCCCCTGGGTCAACCATGGCTGGCACATTCCACTGTATGTGACCGCCCGTGGGCTCGGCACGTCGCCGATTCCGATGGGCAACGAGATCTTCGAAATCGAGCTCGATTTCATCAGCCACCGGCTCGCGGTCCGCACGAGCACTGGCCAGGAAGGATCGCTCCCGCTCGCGCCACAAACGGTTGCGGCCTTCCATCGTGCGGTTCTCGATCTCTTGAACAGCATAGGCATAGCCGTGGCGATCAACGAGATGCCGAACGAGATCGCCAACCCGATCCCGTTTTCACAGGACCGGACTCACGCTGCCTATGACGCCGCCGCAGTCCATCGCTTCTGGCGCGCGCTGGTCCAAGTTGATCGGATCTTCAAGCTCTTCCGCACCGGTTTCCTGGGCAAGGTCAGCGCGGTCCATTTCTTCTGGGGCAGCTTCGATCTCGCGCTCACCCGTTTCTCCGGACGGCCCGCCCCGCTGCATCCAGGTGGCGTGCCGGGGCTACCGGATGAAGTGACGCGGGAAGCGTATTCGCACGAAGTGAGCAGTGCCGGATTCTGGCCGGGCAATGAGACCTTCCCACGTGCGGCCTTCTACTCCTATGCCTATCCCGAACCCGGCGGCTTTCGCGACAAGCCGGTCCCTGCGGGTGCCTATTTCGACACGACGATGGGAGAGTTCATCCTGCCTTACGATGCGGTCGCTGCTGCCGCGGACCCCGACGCCTTGTTGCTCGACTTCCTCTCCACGACGTATGCAGCCGCAGCCGAGACCGGAGGCTGGGACCGTGCGGCACTAGAATGCCCAATCGGTGTTCCGGCAGAGGTGCGGCCGCTTCAGTGAGCGCGTTGAGGTAGAGACATTAGAGAGTCAGCTCCCACGTCTCGCCGATCAGGTCGTGACCGAAGCTGTGGTGCGGTTGTTTTCCTGTCAGGCGGAAACCGGCTTGTTTGTAGATGTGCCGGGGCGGCGTGCAGTGACGCTTGCGTCCAGAGCGTGATCTTCCGATAGCCGGCGTGGCGTGTGAAGCGCACGCATTCGCTTACGAGCCGCGTGCCAATGCCCAATCCGCGTGCGCTGGGATCGACCAGCAAGAGGTGCAATTTTGCCACAGTCTTCGAGTGCCGCACGAGGAAGACCGAGCCAACCCGCACGCCGTCCCGTTCAGCGATCCAGCACCGTTCGCGCTTCGGGTCGTAACGTTGCAGGAACGTGGAGACGATGCTCGCGACGAATGCCTCGAATTCATCGTCCCACCCGATCCACGGGGTCCAACAGAATGATGGCTCGGCGCTTCCCTGCAGGCCGACACCGGCGGAGGCGTGACAGACGGTCGAGAATCCTTTACGCTGAAGTCAGGAGGTTTGACGATGGCGGCGCTCGATTGGTCGCAATGCCCTGAAGTGGAGAGCATCCCAGGGAAGGTGAGTGGCGCCTGGGTGCTGCGCGGCACGCGCATGCCGGTGTCCATCATCTTCGAGAATCTCGAAGCAGGCATGACGGTGGATGAAGTGATGGAGCAGTTTGACGTGACCCGTGAGCAGGTCAACGCGGTCATCGATTTTGTGACGCGCAGCCTGGAAGAGGTGCCTGCCGGCGGCGCGTAAATGCTGGTGCTCTTTGATCACGGCACACCCCGAGGGCTCGCACAGTCCCTGACCGCACACACGGTCAAGGAAACGAAGGCACAGGGCTGGGACACGCTCGGCAACGGGGAATTGCTCGATGCCGCCGAGGCGGCGGGCTTCGAGGTTCTCGTAACTCCTGACAAGAACATCCGCCATCAGCAGAATCTCAGCGGGCGAACGATTGCAATGGTGGTGCTCGGCAATCCCCGCTGGCCAATCCTACGGTGGCACGTCGAACGGGTTGTCGCGGCCGTGAATGCCGCCACACCAGGGGTCGTACACCGAAGTGGCCATCCCCAGCCAACCGCCCCCGTGAACCCCCAACCAGAATTACGTGAGTTCCGTGGCGCGCTGTCGCGCACGTGCGTGCGTGCGGCGCTCCGCTGGTGGGTAGGCTCCCTAACCGGCTAGCGGAGCCCTCCTGCGTCCTCCTACCTCCAAAGAGCCTGTCCGGAATGAGGTGGAATGGACAGGAATAAGCAGCAGGAGCAACGCTTCCGCCGTCGTCGCGGGGGACTGCGATATTGGGGGCTGCGCGCAGACGCTGATCGCCGCAAGTTCGGTAATCGAACAGGTCGACCAACCTTCGCGCACAGCATCGTCCACGAACCAGTCAATTGCCGAGCGTGATGGACCTGTATATCGCAAGTTTGGGACAAAGTGAGTACGCAACAAATGGCGTATCACTAAGTTTCTTATTTTGAGGAGATTAGATATGGTGCGGAAGGGGGGATTTGAACCCCCACCGAGTTTCCTCGACAGGTTCCTGAGACCTGCGCGTCTGCCAGTTCCGCCACTTCCGCATGGCACCAGGGCTCTCGCGAGCGCGAACCACAAAGTATACCTCAAGCACCGCGAGCGATCGAGAACCCCAAACAGCTCAATGCTATACTCGAATGTTGGCGAGGGTTACCAATTCTAAGCGCAGAGCTCACTTGTGTTGCCACTCGTTGGCTCCCGTAGCACAACCCCTTGAGCCTGGAACTGCGGGCCCGACGCGACGAGTGTCACTGCAAGTGAGCTCTCAGCTTAATCCCGCATCTCGAGGGTTTCTGATCGAAAGGCGGACTCCGTGGCGGCACGTCGCGGCCTTTGGCTGGTTCTCATCCTCATCGTTGTCGCCGTTCTGACGTCGGCTGCAGGCTTGGCGTTCGTCTACACGTTCGTCGGCGGGCCCCGTCCGATCCCGTCGAACGCCACACTGGTTCTGCGACTCAGCGCAGATCTGCCGGAGCACCAGCCGTCGGGATTGCCGGCGTTCTGGCGCGAACAGCCCACACTGAATGGCCTCATCGGTGCACTGCGCCGCGCGAAGAGCGACCGGCGCATCAAGGGTGTCGTGGTCTCGTCCGCAGGCGCAGCAGCCCTGTGGGGCAAGACGCAGGAGCTCCGCGACGCGCTGCTCGATTTCCGGCGCTCGGGCAAGCCACTCGTCGCGCATCTCGAGTACGCCGGTAATCAGGAGTACTACCTCGCCTCGGCGTGCGACAGAGTGTATCTGATGCCGTCAGGGACGCTGGATCTCGCCGGCCTGGCCAGCTACGAGCTGTTCCTGCGAGGCACGCTGGACAAGCTCGGCATCTATCCCGACCTCGTGCACATTGGCGACTACAAGACGGCGGTGAACACATTCACCGAAGAGGGCTTCACGCCGGCGCATCGCGAGATGGCCACCTCGCTCAACGCGGACGCGTTTCGCGAGCTCGTGCGCGGCATTGCCGCGAGCCGCAAGAAGTCCGAAGCCGAAGTGCGAGCGCTCGTGAACGGCGGTCCGATGTTGCCGGAGGATGCCCTCGAGCACGGCCTGGTCGATGGCCTCGCTTACCTGGATCAGGTCGGGGCGAAGAGCGGGATCGGTGAGTCGTCTCAGCTGCTCGACGTCGGGGACTACATCGCCGTAGACGATCACCGGCTCGGCCACACACGCGGGTCCAGGGTGGCACTCATCTATGCGGTTGGCACGATCACGCCGGGCAGAAGCGGCGATTCGTGGCAAGGCGGGTACGTGGGCGCCGACACGCTGAACGAGTACATCCGTGAAGTCCGTAAGGACCGCAGTATCGAGGCGGTCGTGCTGCGCATCGACAGCCCGGGCGGATCCTCGATCGCGTCCGATGCCATCTGGCGCGAGCTGATGTTGACGCGCGACGTGAAGCCGATCATCGTCTCGATGTCGGACTTGGCTGCCTCCGGCGGCTACTACATCGCCATGCCCGCCCACGTCATCGTCGCGCAGCCGGGCACGTTGACCGGCTCCATTGGGATCTTCGGCGGAAAGTTCGTGACGGCCGGTCTCATGTCGAAGCTAGGGGCGCGCGTGGACTCGGTCGCCGAGGGACGGTTTGCCGAGATGGGCTCTCCGGCGCGGCGCTTCACGCCGGACGAGCGCGCCAAGCTCGAAGAGCACATGCAAGCCTTCTACGACCAGTTCGTCGAGAAGGTCGCACAGGCGCGCCGTCGCACGCCGGACCAGATCGATGCGTTGGCGCAGGGTCGTGTGTGGACAGGCCGGCAGGCCAAGGATCTGGGACTCGTCGACGAGCTGGGAGGCCTGCCACGCGCGATTGCCATTGCCCGCAAGCGGGCCAACATCAGTGACGATGCACCGGTCGAGCTCGTGACGTATCCGCCGAGAAAAGGCTTCTTCGAGTGGCTTGCTGATCCCTTGTCGGCCGCAGAGGAAGGACGCAGCCTCTTGCTGGAAGCGATGGCCACGCCGAACGAGCGACGCGCGCTCGCTGCCGTCCAAACACCGCTCAGCCTGCTGCGCCTTGGCGATCCGCTCGCGCTGATGCCTTACGTGTTCGTGCGGCCCTGAGTGGGTGATGGGGTGACACCTTGTCACCCCGTCGCGCCCCGCACCGCCGCTACGAGGCTATCGCCTGCTGTAGCACGGCGTCGTTCTGCCGAATGTCGAGCCGCTCCTTCACCTTGGTGAGGTAACTGGTCATGAAGCGACCGCGCTGCTGCTCGAGGAGCTCTTGGCGCAGCGTCTCGCGCTCGGCCGCAAGATCCTCCTTCTTGATCTCCGTGCGCTCGACAACGTGAACAATCGACGCCCCGGTATCGGTGACGATCGGATCGCTGACGCCGCCTGCTGGGAGACTGAAGGCGAGCTCGTCGATCTCTGCATTGACACCAACGGTCGGGACGCTCGCGCCGCGGGTGAAGTCGGTCGTCTCCACACTCAACCCCGCGCTCTTCGCAGCCCGGGCGAAGTCGTCCTTGAACGACGCCATCAGGCTCTTTGCCTCGGTTCGTGCGAGGTCGAGCGCCCGCTGCTGCGTGAGGTCCTCCTTGACGCGTGCTTCCACCTCGCTCAACTTTGGTGTGCGCGCTGGCTGGTTGTCGAGGACCGTGATGAAGACATATCCCTGCGGCGCCTGCAACGCCTCGCTGACCTGACCTTGCGGCAGTGAGAAGGCGGCCTTGCTCACCTCGGGCGCAGGCCCGAGCCCCTCGATCGGCTCCTCGCGCTCGAAGAAGTTTGACTCGCGTACCTGGAGGCCATGCTTGCGCGCGACCGTGTCGAGATCGGACGGTTGCGTGATCTCAGGCGCGATCTGTGTTGACAGCTCTTTCGCGCGTGCCTGTGCACGTTGCCCCTTCAACTGCTCGACGATCTGATTTTGGACCTCGGCGAAGGGCCGCGTCTCCGCCGGCTTCTTGTCCATCACCTTGATGATGTGGAAGCCGTACTGCGATTTGACGAGGTCGCTCAGCTGGCCCGGCTGCAGGGAGAACGCCACGTCCTCGAACTCCTTCACCATTGCGCCCCGGCCGAAGTATCCGAGGTCGCCGCCCTTGTCCTTACTACTGGGATCGTCCGAGTATTCCTTCGCGATCGCGGCGATGTCTGCGCCTTCCTTGATCCGGGCGAGGAGACCCTCGGCCTGCTTCTGAACCTCGGCTTCGTCTTTCTCGTTGGTCTCGAGCAGGACGTGGCTCGCGCGCACCTGCTCGGGCGTGGAGTACTGCTCGATGTTGTCGTCATAGTGTTGCTGGGCATCTTGCGGTGACACGGTGACGGCTTTGCCAAGCGTTGGCATGTCGATGGCAAGGAAGCGAATCTTCATCTTCACGCCGAACCGGTACTTCTCGCGGTTCTTCTCGAAGTACGCGGCCACCTCGTTGGCGCTTGGCGCGGCCTCGGACGTGAACGTGTCCGCAGCAAACGACACGACCTCGAGCTTGGCTTTCTCGTTCCGGCGCTGGTACTCGCGGTCCACTTCCTCGTCTGGCATGGTCATCCAGGAGGTCAGCGCGCTCCGCAGCCTCTCGGCAAGAAGCTGCTTGTGAACGTCTGCCTCGAACTCACTGGGCGTCAGCGGTGGTCGCTGCACACTCAGGAGCTGTCGGTAACGTTCCTCGCCGATGAATTGTCCGTTCTGCTGCAGCCCTGGCAACCGAAGAATGCGCTCGCGCACCTCGGCATCGCTGACGGTCAGGCCGAGCCGCTCGGCCTCGGCCAACGTGGCCTGTTCGTCGATGAGCACGCTCAGGATCTGCCGGTCGACGCCGAGCTGCTTGAGCAGCGCTGGATCGAACGACTCGCCGGCCGACGCGCGATACGCATCGAGGCGCTGGTAATAGGCGCGCGTGAACTCCGCCACGGTGATCTTGCGACCATCGACCTCGGCGACCGCCGCGCTCGGCGCCGCGCCGGCATCCTGCTGTTGCGACAGAAAGTCGGGGAAATAGAGCGCCACGAACGCCAGACAAACCAGCGCGAGGCTCCATTTGAGCCACCCCTTGTGCCGCCGCATCCGGTCCAACATCGTCATAAGGACAATCGTAATGCAAAAGGGGCGGGGAGCGAGGGAGCAAAGGGAGCGAGGGATCTAGGGGTCTAGGGATCTAGGGGGCTAGGGATCTAGGGATCTAGGGATCTAGGGGAAGAAGACGGCGACAGCCTCGTTTTCGGACCAGCGGACCAAAGAGGGACCTGTCCAGTTTCCAAGGTGACCCCCTCATCCCGGTGCCTCCGGGGATGTGATAAATTGCCTCAATCGGAGTCCGGGCCGTCGGGCCGCGTCTCGTGAGCGTGCCCCATACCGGCCTCTTCGTCCACCTCGTACCGCGAG
The DNA here is from genome assembly GCA_009377605.1 of Luteitalea sp. NCBI lineage: Bacteria > Pseudomonadati > Acidobacteriota > Vicinamibacteria > Vicinamibacterales > Vicinamibacteraceae > Luteitalea > Luteitalea sp. Next base: position 2,858 of record WHTT01000025.1, on the reverse strand, counting down.
CGGGACCCCGCAACGGCCTTCGACTCGATTCCGGGGTATCCTGAGGTTCTCGAAGAATCTAAAACGGCGGTCGCCCATCTTGTGGATCTCAGTATCCGTCTCCGTACAGCCAGGGCGGCACTTGCGGTCTGGCTCGACCATGTTGAATCCTACGCACGTCTCGTGCGCAAGGTACAGACACCTACGGCGCCCAACGCTGTCGCCGATACGATCGTCGAGTGGCTCACTCGGTGGCTGCCGCTCCCCTGTTGGGTGGTGGCGGTCCAAGAGCCCACAGGGACGATCCGAGTGCTTGGCGCGCGCGGCTTGACCCCGGCCCGGCGGCCGGTGGTGTTGGCGATCGCACGTCGCACGCTCCAGGCGGGCGATCCGTTCTGGGCGGCGCGCGACGTGCGACGCGCGATGGGGATTGGATCGGCGATCGCAGGTGTCGCATTCGTCCTCGTCGACCGGCGGCGAGCGGTGGCCACGCTCGTCGGTCTGGACAGCGCGCCGGCGGTCGAGACTCCCCGCTGCAGCCGCACGTTGAGCCGAGAGCTCGGGCTCCTCTTCTCACCGATGGTGTATGCGCTCGACGTGTCGATGCACCTGGAACGCGCCCAGGCCCTGTCGGTGACCGACGAGCTGACGGGACTGTACAATGCGCGCTACCTGCGTCGCGCGCTGGCGCAAGAGGTGGCGCGATCGCAACGGACGGGACGTCCGGTGGCGGTCTTGTTCGGGGATCTGGATCACTTCAAGCGCGTGAACGACACCTACGGGCACCTCTTGGGTGACCAAGCGCTCGCCGAAACGGCCGATCTGCTCCGCAGCGCGGTCCGCGACGGCGACGTGTTCGCCCGCTACGGCGGTGACGAGTTTGCGGCCGTGCTGCCGGACACGGCCGAAGCGAGCGCGGTGGCGCTGGGCACGCGTCTCATCGAGCGTCTGGCGGGCCACACGTTCCTGGCGTCGGAGGCCGAGCCGCTTCGGTTGACGATCTCGATCGGCGTGGCGGCCGCGTCGAACCCCCCGGCTTCGGCGGGGGCGCTCCTCAGAGCCGCCGACCAGGCGATGTATTGGGTCAAGGCGCACGGCCGCAACGACCTCCATGTGGCCTCGCCCAGGATCGCGCGCGCGTCGCGCGTGGAGAAGCGTCGTTGAGTGCTCGTTCGCTGTTCTCGCTCTTCTCGAGTGATCTGGCCATCGACCTCGGAACGGCCAACACCTGCGTCTATGTCCGTGGCAAGGGCATCATCGTCAGCGAGCCGTCGATGGTCGCCATCAACAAGGTCAACGGCCGGATCGAAGCCGTCGGCCGGGAAGCGAAGGACATGCTCGGACGAACGCCCGGCAACATCGTGGCGATCAAGCCGATGAAGGACGGCGTCATCGCCGACTTCGAAGTGACCGAACGCATGCTGGCCTATTTCATCAAGAAGGCCCACAACCGCAACGTGTGGGTGCGTCCGCGGATTGTCATTGGCGTGCCGTCGGAGATCACGCAGGTCGAGAAACGTGCCGTGAAGGACAGCGCGTACCGCGCGAAGGCCAGCGAGGTGTACCTGGTCGAGGAGGCCATGGCGGCCGCCATCGGCGCCGGCATGCCGATCACCGAGCCATCGGGCAACATGATCGTCGACATCGGCGGCGGCACGACGGATATTGCCGTGATCTCGCTCGCCGGCATCGTGTACAGCAAGGCCGTGCGCGTGGCGGGCAACGAGATGGACGAGGCCATCATCGATTACATCAAGAAGACGTACAACCTCTTGATTGGGGAGCGTACCGCCGAGCAGATCAAGATGGAGATCGGGTCTGCCTATCCGCTGGACGAGCGCCTGGCGACGGAGATCAAGGGGCGGCATCTCATCGAAGGGGTGCCCAAGACCATTACCATCACGGATGAGGAGATCCGGGAGGCGCTCGCCGAGACCGTCAACGTGATCGTCGATGCCGTGCGTGTCGCGCTCGAGCGTACGCCGCCCGAGCTGTCGGCCGACATCGTCGATCGCGGCATTGTGTTGACTGGCGGTGGCTCGCTCCTCAGGAACCTGGACAAGCGCTTGCGTGAGGAGACAGGGCTTCCGCTGGCGATGGCCGAAGATCCGCTGTCGTCTGTCGTGCTAGGAGCGGGCAAGATGCTGTCGGATTTCAATCTGCTGCGGAAGATCTCGATTGACTAGTGGCGAACTACCCCGCCAAAGGATGAAACCACCGGAAGGTGGCGGATCGGCTGACCACTGATCACTGGCCACTGACCACTACTCAGAATCGACAATGCCCATCACCAGTGACCACGCGCAGGGCGTCGACGTCAACCGACACACGTGGTTGCTCGTTCTGCTGCTGGTTGGCCACGTCATCCTGATCTCGGTCCAGGTCAGCACGCGTTCCGGCATTCCCGTCCTCGACACGGTGACCTTTGGCACGTTCGCAGAGCTGCAGCGCGGCGCCGCGCGTCTCTACGGCGGCGTCAGCCGGGTGTGGGAGCGCTATGTCGGCTTGCGTGGCGCCGAAAAGGAAGCGACACGCTTGCGGCGTCAGGTCGAGGTCCTGCAGCTACAGGTGCACCAGGAGCGGGCGCGTGTCCGCCGTGCAGCGCACCTCGAATCGCTGCTCGGGCTGCGCCGGCGGGTCGTCCAGCGGACGCTTGCCGCCCAGGTCATCGCCGGCGATCCTATCCAATGGCCGCAGACGGTTATCATCGACCGCGGGCGAGAGGACGGTCTGCAGACGGACATGGCGGTCATTGCTCCCCAAGGCGTGGTCGGGCGGATCATCGAACCACTCTCGCTCCATGCGGCCAAGGTCCAGCTCATTGCGGAGCGTAATGCGGGCGTGGGCGCCATCCTCGCGCGCACGGGCGCCGGCGGCGT